>LUCD01000033.1:12149-17345 GCA_001593925.1 Candidatus Bathyarchaeota archaeon B26-1 | reverse complement strand
GAGATTTCAGAGATCCTCCAGAAGAGGTTCAAGATAATGCCCGTCGAAGCCGAGGTCTCTCTAGGCTCTTACCTCAACAACCTCTCCAAGAAGGGTCTCGTCGGCTTCATACTGCCTGAAGGAGCGAGCGAACGTCTCAAGAAGGCGATGAGAGAGGGAAAACTTTAAAGGGGGCGTCCGGGCCTCCCGAAGAACCGGTTGGTGGAACATCTGGAAGACGTAGAACATCCCCGCATCGAGGTTGGGCCCAGAGTCCTCTCAGACCTTGACAAGGCTTTGAGCCTAGAATGGATAGTGGTAAACGGGCTTGGCGGATACTCCTCCTCGACGGTTATAGGTGTGAACACTAGGAAGTATCACGGCTTGCTCGTAGCTTCCTTTGAGCCTCCATCCAGGAGGTATGTGGTTCTCTCTAAACTCGACGAGGAGGTACGGGTTGATCCTGAGGGGGATTGTGAGGAACGAACCTACGGTCTAGGCTCGAACGAGTTTAGAGGCTTGTTTCACCCGGAAGGCTACAGGTTCATGGTTGGGTTCTCCCTAGATCCATATCCAACATTTAGGTATGAGGCTGGCGGGGTCTATGTGGCTAAGAGGGTTGCGATGCCATACGGGAAGAACATGGTCGTCTCCTCTTATTGGGTTTTGAACACCCTTCGGGAGGCCGTTGAGTTTAGGGTGAGACCCCTGGTTGTTATGCGCCACATCTACGAGGTTACCGATGTGGAGAGGAGTCCCTTGAGCTTCAGGGTTGACCCCTTAAGTGGTGGAGGCTTCATCCTAAGCGAACCCAACTATCCATACAGGCTGATGCTCTACTCGACGAGTGGAGAGTATATACCTGACCCTAGAGGCGGGTTCTGGATTAGGAGGATCTACCTTAGGGCCGACGGGTTCAGGGGTGAGGAGTGCCTAGACGACAATTACAGCCCAGGATCATTTAGGTTTAGGGTTGAACCCGAAGGGTCTGGGAGCCTCCACTTGGTTGCGTCGGCTTGGAAGGATGGATGTGAACCTCCAGACGGCTTGGAGAGATTGGACCGTGATCGTGTTGAGAGGCTCCTTGAGGGCGACGAGGACCGCGTTAGAGCCTCCATTCGAAGGCCCCTCCGTAAGGTCTCTGAGGCGGCCCCTGAAGGGTTCAGGTGGCTCAAAGATGAGGTCGCTTGGCTGCTGGGTTCAGCTGGCTCCTTCATAGTTGAGACTGACAGACCTAAGGGGCTCAGCGTCATCGCTGGTTATCACTGGTTCGGCCTTTGGGGACGGGACGCCTTGATCTCCCTTCCAGGCTTGACCCTAGTAACTGGGAGGTTTGGGGATGCAGCTGAGATCCTCGAGACCATGAGCCTATACTGTAGGGATGGGCTCATACCGAACTGCATCCCCGAGAGACCCTTTAAGGCTGATGTTCAGCCTTCATACAACTCTGTGGACTCTTCTCTATGGTTCGTAAACGCCGTCTTCCAATATTTGAAGTATACCGGTGATTTCGGGTTTGTCTCTCGGAGGCTTTGGGGAACCATGAAGTCCATAATTGACTCTTATATCGAGGGAACAAGGTTTGGGATCCGTATGGACGGTGACTGCCTACTCAAGCATGGACCCCAACTGACGTGGATGGATGTGGTTGTTGGCGGGGTTCCGGTTACGCCTAGGAGTGGGAAGGCGGTTGAGGTTGAGGCTTTATGGTATAACGCCTTGAGGATAATGGAGTTCTTGGCGTGTAAGTTCGGTTATCAGAGGGACGCCTCAAACTATCACTGGATGGCGGTTAAGGCCAAGGAGAGCTTCAACGCGAAGTTCTGGAACTCCGAGGGCGGATACCTCTTCGACGTGGTTGAGGGTGAACGTGGAGACCCGTCTTTGAGGCCGAACCAGATATTCGCAGTCTCCTTGGACTTTCCCCTACTCGGAGGGTCGAGGGCGGTCAGGGTTGTCGAGGTCGTCTGGAGGAGGCTCTGGGCAACATACGGCTTAAGAACCCTAGATAGGAGCGACCCGAGATACGTTGGGCGTTACGTGGGAGGCTGGGCTCAGAGAGACAGGGCTTACCACAACGGAACGGTCTGGGCTTGGCTTATCGGACCCTTCGTCACGGCCTTCCTAAAGGTGAAGGGTTACGGAGAAAAGTGGAGGAGGTTCGCGGCTGAGGCCTTCTTCAGGCCGCTCCTCGTGGACGAGCCTTTAAGGGCTGGGCTAGGCTCCTTCAGCGAGATATTCGACGGGGACCCTCCCCACACGCCGCGGGGCTGCATCTCCCAGGCTTGGAGCGTGGCGGAGCCTCTGAGGGCCCTACTGGAGGATGTCCTCTACGTGAGGCCTCCCTTCGAACGTGAGCTTCTCGGTTAGGCTGAGAGGACCTCCGCGAGCCTATAGAGCCTCATGTCGAGCTCTTTCTGCTCCTTCCAGGAGTAGTCGAGGTCCACTGAGACTATTCTCTTTCCCTCGATCCCTACCATCCTTTTCTTGGCTCCTTCGAGGAGGAGGTCCACGGCTTTGCTTCCGAACTCACATGCTAAGATTCGGCTTCGGGCTGTCGGGGATCCTCCTCTCTGGATGTGGCCCAGCACTGTTAGGCGGACTTCATACCCGGTCTCCTTACTTATCTTGGAGACTATGGCTCTGGAGTCCCCGGCTCCCTCGGCCATAACTATGATCTCGGACGTCTTTCCCTCGCTTTTCGCCTTCTTAAGTTTTCTGCAGACGTCTTCTATCCTGAACTTTATCTCCGGGACGAGTATGATCTCAGCTCCCTCGGCGAGCCCGACCTCTAAGGCTAAGAATCCTCTCCTTCGGCCCATAACCTCTACCACGAAGATTCTCTCGTGGGACGTGGCTGTGTCCCTTATCCTGTCTATGGCGAAGAGAGCCGTGTTGACGGCTGTGTCGAAGCCTATAGTGGTGTCTGTTCCCGCGACGTCGTTGTCGATCGTCGCCGGAACACCGACCACGGGGACTCCGCTGACCTTGTACAGTTCGCTTGCCCCCCTGAAGGTTCCATCCCCACCGATGGCTATGAGCCCGTCGATCCCGTGTCTCTTAAGGGTCTCCGAGGCCTTCTCTAAACCTTCCGGGGTCTTCATCTCCTCGCATCGGATCGTCCTTAGGATCGTTCCTCCGAGGTTGATTATCCCGCTCACGGCCCTCGGGCCCATGAGGCGGAACTCGTCGTTTATCAGTCCGGCGTACCCCCTCTCGAAACCTATAACCTCTAAGCCGTTATGTATGGCTGACCGGACTATCGCCCTTATCGCGGCGTTCATCCCCGGAGCGTCTCCACCAGCCGTTACGACGCCTATCCTCCTCACGGCGTGACACACGCTCCTACAGGCTAATCTTATGGGCTTAGAAGTTTTATAAGCAGTTTAGAGTGCAGTCCGGCTCCGACCGTCGGAAGCCACCCTCAAAAACGGGCTTAGACCTGCTCAAAATATTCATTAGGCTCCAGTCGATATTTTTTGTTGCGGGAAGTCTTCGTGTGAGGGTCCGAGATGTCGGAGTCGTTCTTGGAGGTCTCTCGCATCCTCTCCGGAGGGCTTGAAGGAGAGAAGGTTAAGGTTAGAGGGTGGCTTCACAACAAGAGGTCGAGCGGAGGGATACACTTCCTCATCCTAAGGGACGGCACCGGAATAATCCAGTGCACCATGAAGAGGGACAAGGTTGACAGGCGTCAATTCGAGCTGGCGAAGGATGTCACCTTAGAGTCCTCGATCGAGCTCACGGGAACTGTTAGGAGAGATGAGCGTGCCCCGGGAGGGTACGAGATAGCCGTCGAGGAGCTGAAGGTCGTCCACATGGCTGAGGAGGGATTCCCAATAGCGAAGAAGTATCACGGGCCGGAGTTCCTCTTGGACCACCGCCACCTATGGATAAGAAGCCGGAAGATGCAGAACATACTGCGCGTCAGGGCTAAGTTTTTGGAGGCGGCTAGGGAGTGGTTCAAGCTGAACGGTTACACCGAGTTCCATTCACCCATCCTCATAACGGCCGCTTGTGAGGGGGGAGCAACGCTCTTCCCCGTCAAGTACTTCGATAGGGAGGCGTACTTAACCCAGAGTTGGCAGCTCTACGCGGAGGCCGCCATAGCCAGTCTGGGCAAGATATACACGGTTGCGCCATCCTTCAGGGCTGAGAAGTCGAGGACCAGACGCCACTTAACGGAGTACTGGCATCTGGAGGTTGAGATACCTTGGTGCGGTCTAAACGAAGTGATGAAGGTTGAGGAGGAGCTGCTGAGCTACGTATGCCGCAGATTGGCTTCCGAAGCCTCTAGGGAACTCAGGGATTTGGGGAGGGACGTGAAGGACCTACTTAGGGTGGAGCCTCCATTCGAGAGGCTGACGTACGACGAGGCCGTTGAGATTCTCCATGAGGACGGCTTCGATTTTGAGTGGGGTAAGGACCTCGGCCGGGTTGAGGAGAGGCATCTCGCCTTGAAGTTTGATAAACCTTTCTTCATAACGCATTATCCGAGGAGCGCTAAGGCGTTCTACCACAAGCCCGACCCTAACCGTCCAGAGGTGACGCTCTCAGTCGACTTGATGGCTCCTGAAGGGTACGGGGAGATAACTGGGGGAGGGGAGAGGATAGACGACCTAGACGAGCTTCTGAAGAGCATAAAAGAGAACGGCTTGAACCCGGAGGATTACAAGTGGTACATAGACCTTAGGAGGTACGGTTCGGTTCCCCACGCGGGCTTCGGACTCGGGGTTGAAAGGACGATCTCGTGGATATGTAGACTCGACCACATAAGGGACGCCATAGCCTTCCCAAGGCTGATAAACAGGGTTTACCCATAACGTTTAGGATGGAGAGCCGTGACGTACAGAAGAGAGAGCAGGCGCATACCAGCCTTCAACCAGACTTCAAAGGCTCTTCTCCCGGCGGCCGCTCTCTACTCCCTAGCCGTGTTCGCTCTGGAGTATATCCTAACATCGGCCTTCACCGTCCACGGCCTCCTTGAGGGAAACGCTTTCGCCTTGAACCTGAGAGTCCCGATTCCATACGCTCCTCTCACAGTTTCGGTTAGCCCTCTACTCCACTTGATACCCGCATGCGTGATGGTAACCCTAATCTCGAGCTGGATACACGTGACCAAACACGCCCTCTTCCCTCCAAGGCGGAGACCAGCGAAACCCAAAGCGCCAAGGCGGGTGAAGCGAGGTTTACCACGCCGGAAGAAAGGAGTCTACTCCA
>LUCD01000033.1:11441-12074 GCA_001593925.1 Candidatus Bathyarchaeota archaeon B26-1 | reverse complement strand
CCAGTATGCCGCTGGTGGAGGCCGCGGTTAAGGGAGCATTCGTAACCCTCTCAGCCTTCTCAGTCTTAGCCGTCCTCGTCTACCTCTTGGAGTACCCCCAGCTCCTCTATGAGGCGACGGCCAACCTCTACTCTGGGAACCCGTATCTCCTAAACATTGCATATGGGCTTCTCGAGGCTTTCTCCGGGTTGAAGGTTACGTGGAAGTACTTGATATGCCAGAACCTCGCGGCGTTGGCTTCGGCTTCTGCGTCGATAATTTATGGCCGCTGTAGGATGGCTGAAAGGTGAGAACCTACCCTTTCAGCCGCTTGACGGGGCTCATCCCCTCATTAGAGGGGGCGACCGGTCAGGCTCTCCTCCAGCATGTCGAGTATCTTCCCGGCCAGTTCAGCCTTCTCACCGTCGAAGCGTTGAATCCTACCTCTCCGATCTATCAGGTAGGCCTTGTGGTGTTCTCCCTTTATCTCCGAAAGGTCGTTGGCGACGATTATCGTTGCTCCAACCTTCTCAAGTTCTTCTCGGGCCCTCTCTATGAGCTCTTCCTTGGAGACCTTATGCTCGAGTTTGAAGCCGACTATCCTAACGTCTGGGTGTCTCCTAGAGACCTCGCCGATAACCTTGACCGTTGGGA
>LUCD01000033.1:0-11421 GCA_001593925.1 Candidatus Bathyarchaeota archaeon B26-1 | reverse complement strand
TGACCTTCTCTTCTTCGTACGTGGCGGGTTTGAAATCGAGTATGGCGGCTGAGAAGATCGCCGCTTCATATCTCCCGGTCTCGAGCTCCCTCAAGGTTGCGTCCAGCATCTCCTCAACCGTGTAGACCTTCACGACGGGTATGTGCTCAGGAAAACTCACGGTTCCCGGCCCATATATGACCTTGACTCTACATCCCCTCTGGAAAGCCTCCTTCGCCAGCCAATAACCGATCTTGCCCGATGCCTTGTTAGATATGTACCTAACCGGGTCTAAGTCATATCGTGTCGGGCCTGTGAGGATGAGGATTCCCCTACCCCTCAGGACGCTTGTTGAGAGCGCTCTAATAACGTAGTCTAGAGCCTTCTCCACAGATGCGACCTTGGCCGCTCCCTCGCTTATCCTCGGCTCGATTATGGTTGCGCCGAGCCTCCTAAGCCTCTTCAAGGCTTCCTTGAAGGCCGGGTTCATGTAGAGCCTCAGGTTCATGGCGGGGGCTAAGAGGAGGCGGGTTGGACTGGTCGAGGCGCAGAGAGTCGTCACAGCGTTGTCAGCCACTCCCTGAACGATCTTGCATACCGTATTCAACGTTGCAGGATAGACAACGACGAGGTCGTAATCTACCAAGTGTTCAGCCGCGCCTGTCAGCTCCAAGACGACGGGCATCCCCGTCGCCCACTCCATAACCTTCGGGCTCACACCACACTCAACGGCGGCCGGAGTCATATAGCATCTCACCTCAGCGCCATGCCTCCTAAGCCACCTAGCCAGCTTAGGAGCCTCGATCGACGCGACGCTCCCGGTTAAACAGAGCGCAACCCTCCTACCGGAGAGCTTCCCACTCTCCTCGGAGACTTCAGCCGCGCCGGCCGACGCCCCCGCGGCCCCTCCACCTCCTTCACGAAGTATATGACTATAGTCTAGGAATCGGCCTTCGCAGGGGTTACCTGGACAGTAGAGGATTCTGGAGTCTCCGGGGTTCTCAGCCACAGCCATGATCGTTGAGGACGACATGTACCACCCGGTCTCCCCGTGGTAGCAGATCGAACCTCTACCGGGCTCCTCTCCATGGTCGGAGGCCACACGCCTCAGCTCACCGATGACCCTGTCCACTACTTTAGGTTCGATCTGGGAGGCGAGCTCCAACGCCCGCCTCCTCCTCATCTCCACGTACTTCAAGAGGTCTTCGGGAACGTTCTCGGTTCTGACCCACCCCTTCAAGGTTAGGTTTGTGAACACGTGTACGCCTGGGTCTATGGGTGTGACTTCCACCCGTTCGTCTTTTAGGATGTGGAACGCCTGCTTCCGGTCGGCTATTATGAAGTTGCCCCTCCTGTACCCTTTGGTGAGCTCCCTCTCCACGTAGTCTACGGCCTCGGATGACTCGGAGAACCCGGTTAAGACGTCCAGTAGGAGGAGGCCTCTACTCCTGTAGGCGTGTATAGGCCCGTCTGTATGCTGGTCGGTGGCGGCGGCGAAGAGGCCTTCCTCGTTGAAGCCTACCCACGTCCCCTTCGAGGATGAGTCGACAGGGTGGTAAGCCCTGAACCTACCCTTAGAAACCCTAGGAGGCTCCTCGAAAGACCCCCTTCTGGCGTAGCGGTTATGCATCGCCACAACGTGGAAGCCTTCCAGAAGCCGATAAAACACTATTAAGGTACACATATGAAGTATACTCCTCCCTAATTCAAAATGGACGCTTCGAACCCTTATTTGTGCAGCTCCTTACTCTAGGTCTGACAGGGTTATTCTCTTGGCTCCCCTACGAACCATCTCTTCAATTGCTCTCTCGCTGTCCCCGGGCTGGAGATCGACCCCTCGAACGGCGTCTACCAGCAGGAAGACCTCGAAGCCGTACTTGAGCGCGTCGAGAACCGTGCTCTTGACGCAGTAGTCGGTTGCTAACCCCCCGACGAAGACCCGTTTAACACCTCGACTCTCCAAGCTCTCCTTCAGGTTTGTCCCCTCGAACCCGGAGTAAGCCTCCTTGTCGGGCTCCGTCGCCTTCGAGATTATCAAGGCGTCGCTGGGGAGTTTAAGGTTGGGGTGAAACTCGGCGCCCTCCGTCCCTTGGATGCAATGGGGAGGCCACTCGCCTCCATACTCCCTAAAAGACTTGTGGTTAGGCGGGTGCCAATCCCTCGTCGCGTATATGGCCGCCCCAGCCCTCCTGAACCTCTCCAAATACTCGTTTAGAACGGGGATGACCTCGTCGCCTCTCGGGACCGGTAAGGCTCCCCCGGGGCAGAAGTCCCTCTGAACGTCCACAACGATCAGAGCGTCCCCCTTACCGATCTTAACCTTCATGGGCATCCTCCCAAACGGCTCGTCTTAACACCATATTAAGGGGGGAAGACCGAGATAAACCTAAAGGGAGACCGTTTCTTATGGATGCGGCGCGTTGAACCGTGCTCCTCAGAACTGTTGGAGTATGTCTTCCTTCTCCATTATGTGACCGCAGTAATGGCATCTAAGCCTCAAAGGCTCCTCCTTCTCGACGTAGAAGATTGATTTTATCGGTTCCTCACTATTTGAGATGCATGTGGGATTTACGCATTTAACTATACCCTTTATCACGTGTGGGAGCTTAACCCTCTGCTTCTCGACAACCTTGTAGTTCCGGATTATGTTTATGGTTGCGTGGGGCGCCAGCAACGCTATCTTGTCGACCTCTTCAGGGTTGAGTTCTCTCCCCTCAACCTTAACTATGTCCTTCAAGCCGAGCTTCTCGCTTGGAACGTTCATAGCGATCGTTACGACCCCCCCAGAACGTCCATTTATACCCAAAATCTTTATGACGTCAAGGGCGTGCCCCCTCATTATGTGATCGATAACCGTGCCGTTCCTTATCTTCGAGACCCTTAGGGTCTTCTTGGACATCCGGATGAACCTCCAACCAAACCACCTAATCATTAACGGGCATGAAAAGATAAATGTTCTCTTGTAGACCGTCAACGTCGAGCTATTCTCGGGAACTCCTTTTTAGGCGTCACCAACACCTTAACCATACTGAAAATATTATCTATGGGTGGCATCTCTCTACTCTTGGTGGTTTCCTTGAGGTTTAAGGGGCGGGACGTAATCTCGATAAAGGACTTCACGAAGGACGAGGTCAATCATATATTGCGGGTTGCCGGGGAGATGGAACCCTTAGCCAAGAAAGGCTCCGACATGCTTAGAGGCCGAATCCTCGCCACGCTCTTCTTTGAGCCGAGCACGAGGACGAGGCTCAGCTTCGAGACGGCCATGTACAAGCTCGGAGGAACAACCATAGGCTTCGCGGAGCCTGAGATATCATCGGTTAGGAAGGGAGAAAGCCTAGCCGACACCGTCCGGGTCGTCGAGAACTACGCGGACATCATAGTTTTGAGGCATCCGCTTGAGGGTGCAGCTAGGTTCGCAGCTGAGTACGCGGAGGTCCCCGTTATCAACGCCGGCTCCGGGGCGGAGGAGCATCCCACCCAAGCCCTCTTAGACCTCTACACGATAGTTAAGGAGATGGGGAGGATAGACGGGCTTAAGATAGCCTTGGCCGGAGACTTGAGGTTTGGGAGAACCGTCCACTCCCTCGCATACGCCCTCTCCCTCTACGACGTGAAACTCTACATGGTCTCGCCCCCCACTCTTCGGATGCGCAGTGAGGTACTGGAAGACATCAAGGGGAGGGTTGAGGCCGTAGAAACGGAGGACATGGAGAGCATTATACCCGAGATCGACGTCCTCTACGTAACTAGAATCCAGAAGGAACGTTTCCCAGACCCGGCTGAGTACGAGAAGGTTAGGGGCTCCTACCGAGTCGACCTCAATACGCTCAGGAACGCCAAGGACAACCTCATAATACTCCACCCGCTCCCACGGACGGACGAGGTTCCCCCGGAAGTCGACATGACGCCTTACGCAAAGTACTTCAAACAGGTCTGGAGCGGAGTCGTCGTTAGGATGGCCCTCTTAGCCCTCCTTCTGGGGGCAGTAGAATAGCCTCCTAAAGGGGCCTTTCGTCAATTAGCCGGGTTATCTCCATTATCTGGGAACAGCAGAGCGGGGAGAAGGATATCTCCAACCCTACGTTCTTAGCCTCACTTATAGCCGCGTCGCTTGGGAAGGCTATGCCGTTGACCCCCGCCCTAACGGCTAGTACATCCGTTTCCCTCCGATGCTCCCCCCTCGGCCTAGCGCACCCCAACGCCATGGGAACCCTCGGCATCATGAACCTAGCCTCAGTCAAGACCTTAACGACGACCCTTGGAGGCGGAGGCTTAACAAACTCCATGGCTGTTCCCTTAATCGGGAAGAAGACTATCAGTATCAAGGCTGAGGGCCTATGCCTCGAGATCATCCTTAAAGCCTCCAGTTCGCCCCTGAGCCTGCCGTAGTGAAGCCCTACCAGAACGTGGGGGACGAAGGGGACACCGGACTCCTCTAGGGCTTCCAGTGACTCCTCGAAGTCCCGCGTGGTTGCGTCGAGCCTGTAGACTTCCCTAATCGTCTCGTCTGAGCCTATTATATCGATCAGAACGGCGTCTACGCCGGCGTCCCTCAGCATCTCAGCCGTCTCCCGGTCAATTAGCCCCGTGTGGACGAAGATCGTTAATCCGAGCCTCTTCTTCACCTCGGATAATGCTCCTATGAAGGGTTTAACCGGAACCTTGCCGTCGACTGAGCATCCTCCGCTTATCAGGCATCCAACCCCCCCTCTCCTCTTTATCTCCGAACAGACCTCCAAGAGCCTCTCCGGAGACTCTGCCGGGATCATTGCCTGCAGGAGCCTCCCGCCGCAGTGTTTGCAGTTCAGGAAGCATCTGGACCCTGTTATTGAGATCGAAGGGAAGATTCCATCCAGTCGGGGAACACGCTTACTCCTATGGTGTGTGAAGCCCGGAAAGTAGAAACAGATACGCCTACCGAAGTTTCTCCAGCTGATCTCACCAGCCCTCGAGACCGCGTCTTCTATACCTTCAAGATTCACAAATCTTCCCCGGGCAGCTCCATAGATCACTCCAGACTTAAGGTTTTCCCATCCCGTCTCAAAAAGATTTAAGTTCCATTAGGCTAGGATGTTCCTAGGTTGGAGATGGTGGATGAAGGAGGCCAGAAGATCGGGGGATGAGGTTTTCTCGCCAAGCATAGTCCGGGTCTCTCTCGGCTCAGCCATCCTACTCGGTTTGACACGTGGCCGACTTAACGCTGAACCCACAACCATATACCTGCTCACATATAGGCGTGGGAGGTGCACAGCCAACTGCGGCTTCTGCCCCCAAGCTAGGGACTCCACAGCGCGGTCTGACATGCTCTCCAGGGTTGTTTGGCCGCCCTTCCCAACGGTTGAGGTTGTAGAGCGTATCGGAAAGGCCTTCGGAGACCGGAGAATAAGGAGGGTCTGCATCCAGTCTCTGAACGTTCCCGGCATACTCGAGGAGATAATCTCCCTCGCGAGGATTATTAGGCTTACGTCACCCGTTCCGATCTCGGTCTCCTGTCAGCCCTTACGGAGGGAAGGGATGATCCGTTTACGTGAGGCCGGAGTCAACCGTGTCAGCGTAGCCCTAGACGCTTCAACGCCGAAAATCTTCGACGAGGTTAAAGGGGTCTCAGCTGGAGGCCCATACACTTGGGAGGGACATGTGGAGGCGCTCAGAGGTGCGGTTGAGGTCTTCGGGAGAGGCTCAGTCACAACCCACCTAATAATTGGGTTAGGCGAGACCGAGGAGGAGGCCGTTCGAACCATGCAGCTATGCCACGACATGGGCGTTTATCCAGCCCTCTTCGCCTTCACGCCTATACCGGGAACTAAGCTGGCTGGGCGTCCAAGACCCCCAATTGAAGGATACAGGAGAATCCAAGTCGCGCAGTACCTCATAACCCACGGCTTGGCCAAGTATGCCGATATGACCTTTAAGGACGGCGTCCTCAAGGACTTCGGGGTTGAGAGAAGCCTCCTCTTGAGGATCGTGGAGTCGGGAGAACCTTTCATGACAAGTGGATGTCCGGGATGTAATAGGCCGTACTACAACGAGAGGCCGAGCGGGCCCATCTATAACTACCCGAAGAAACCTACCCTCGACGAGGTGAGGGAGATTAAGAGGCAGCTGAGCATTCATTAGGCCGCGAGGATCGGGTTGGCTTCGCTTACTCCTCTGGGCGTCACAGCCTTAACACGGTTAACCTTTTATTATGGAAAAACTTTTATTCGGTTTTGGTATGGTAAAGTTGTAAGTATACTATTTACCTGAGGCCCAAACATGAAGCGAACACAAGAGTCCCGGAGTCCCCTGAGACCTGTCCAACTAGCGGTCTCAGCCGTCTTCTCAGCCCTCGTCTGCGTAGCAACAATAATATTTACCGTCTACGTCCCGCAGACGAGAGGGTTCTTCAACATAGGCGAGACCATGGTCTACATAACGGCCCTCCTCTTCGGGCCTCTAGTAGGCGGTATAGCCGGAGGGTTCGGCTCCATGCTGGCCGACGTGATCCTAGGCTACATGGAGTTCGCGCCCGCAACCCTAGTCATCAAGATGTGTGAAGGCGCGGTAGTCGGCTTTCTAAGCCGGAAGACCCCTAGAAGAGAGTCGAAGAAGAGCTGGAGAGCCGCAACATCCATCCTAGGGGTCGCCGTAGGCCTTCTACTCGCCGCCATAGGTTCAACCTACTATTGTGGAAATGTAGAGGTATATCTCGGAACCTCAACCGACCCCGCCTTTGCACTTTGGATTCCAGCTGAGGTCTGGTATCTGATCGGGGGACTCGCCGCGTTCCTGATAGTCTTCGCAGGGGTTAGGCTGGAACCTACGTTGGGGTGGACGGTCCTCTCAATAACGGTTGGAGGCCTCATCATGGTTACGGGATACTTCATCTACGAACTGTTCTTGGTGGGCCCCGGAGCCTTCGCCGAGATTCCCGTGAACATAGGGCAGATGTCGGTCGGCCTAATAGTCTCAATTCCTGTTGTGAGGGCGGTGTGGAAATATCTGCCATCCCTAAGAGAGCAACGATGAGGGCGACGCTCCTTCTCTCCCGGTCGGCCTGTGCAGTATGCCTGTAAATCTATAGATGCTTTACGGGGACGAAAACTTTTATTTTTGGTTCCCCAAAATTTTTTAGGGAAACCGATTTGAGCGGCGCAATCACCAGGAGAGCTGAGGACTACTTAAGGGCAATATATGAGATTGTTGAGCGGAAAGGCTTCGCCCGCGTAAAGGACATAGCCAAAGAGATGAACCTCAAGGCTTCCACTGTCGTTGAGATGGTTAGGAAACTCCACAGGTACGGACTCGTAAACTACGAGAAGTACGGGGGTGTAACTCTTACTCAGGATGGTAGAACGATCGCTGAGTCCATAAAGGAGAGGCATGAAACGTTCAGGAAGTTCCTCGAGATAATCTTGGTTCCCAAGGAGATAGCCCTAAAGGACTCCCACATCCTTGAACATCAGCTCGACCCAAAGACGATACTGCAGTTCACGCGGTTCGTCAAGTTTATAACGGAGTCGAAGGAACGGCCGAAGTTCGTTAGCAGGTGGCTGGAACAGTTCAAGGAATACTGTAGAAGAGAGGAAGCAGCTCAACAATCAAACCGTAAGGAGGTAAGGTGAGCCCGAACCCCTCGGAGCTCCACTCCAGAGACTAACAACACGGAGGTCTACACTTTATCTTAGGCATAAAGCCCTAAACCTAACTTCTTTAGGGCAATCTCTAAATAGACCTAAAGAAATTAGTTATCAAACCAAAGTTAGGAAACCCTAAATATTTATCATAAGTCGAGCGGAAAACCCGATGGAAAGAGGGTCGCCACCCCAAACCCCCTGCAAGAGAAGGTTCATCCACACTGTAAACCAACAGCTTTAGGTGATGAAACGATGGGGGTTCCCTTAACATTCTTGAAAGCCGGCGAGACCGGGGTAGTCACGTCCATAACCGTGCCCTCTAGGGGAGGCAGACGTGGGGGTAGAGGATGGGGTCTGAGGAAGAGGCTTGTAGACATGGGTCTAACCCCCGGCACAAGGGTTACAGTCATAAAGTCCGCACCGTTCCGCGGGCCGATAGAGATACTCGTCAGAGGGTCGAGGCTGGCCTTAGGGAGAGGCATGGCGGAGAGGGTCTATGTGGAGATAGACAGATGACGGAGAAGAAGCTGAGGATAGCTCTAGCCGGAAACGCCAACGTCGGGAAGTCCCTAACCGGAGAATCCGAGGTTCCTATTCAACGTAAAGGAAGATGGGAGATAGCTCGACTGAGAGATATTGTGGAGCACACTTTAGCCAGCCAACCCGCCGCGAGGCTTGGAGACTCCGAGATTTCCACGCCGGATAACCTCTTCGTAGTATCGCTGGACCCAGAAACCATGAGAGCCGTGAAGGCCAAGGTCTCCAAGGTTCTACGCCACAGGGAGACTCGGCGTTTGGTACGGGTGAGGACGAGGTCAGGCCGCGTGGTAACCGCAACCAGAGACCACAACTTCATAGTGATGTTGAACGGCGAACTGAGGGTCGTGGAGGGAGAACATCTATCCCCGGGAGACCGCGTCCCCATACTCGAAGAGACGCCGCTAATTCCCGAAGGAATCTCGTCCACCAAAATCTCTTGGGACGTTGTAGAGAGAATCGAAGAGGTGAATCCTAAAGGAGAATACGTGTACGACTTGGCGGTTGAGGGTTACGAGAACTTCATGTTGGCCAACGGGCTCTTCATCCACAATAGTGTCATCTTCAACCAGCTGACAGGGCTCCACCAGCATATCGGAAACTGGCCGGGCAAGACCGTTGAGAAGGCTGAGGGAACCCTCCACTTCAAGGGCTACGAGATCGATATCATAGACTTGCCGGGGATCTACTCCCTCTCAACATTCTCTCTGGAGGAACTAATCTCGAGAGAATACATAGCCGTCGAGAAACCTGACATAGTCATAAACGTGGTCGACGCCTCGGTTCTGGAGAGAAACCTCTTCTTCACCTTGCAGCTGATGGAGCTGGAGACCCCTATGGTGATCGCGCTGAACCAGATGGATATCGCCGCCAAGAAAGGTATAAAGATCGACTGCAAGAAGCTCGAGAAGATCCTCGGGGTACCAGTCGTACCGACAGTAGCGATAACCGGGAGAGGAATCTACCAGCTACTGGAGAAGGCCGTCGAAGCCGTAGAGAAGGGAGGAATAAAGCCTCTACGGATAGAATACGGAGAAGAAGTTGAGGAGAGGATCAGAAAGCTAACAGACCTAATCGAGAAGGTTGAGTTCAAGTACCCAGCCCGGTGGACCGCGATAAAGCTCTTAGAGGGAGACAGGGAGGTTGAGAGGGAGATACGGAAGATCAAACCTGAGATCGTCCAGACCGCCGAGAGACTCTCCAGGGAGATCGAGAAGATACACGGCCATCCATGCTCAACAGTTATAACCTCTGAGCGGTATGAGGTCGCCGGCCGCATCGTCAGAGAGGTTCAAGAGATAGTAACACCGATGAGGCCGAGCCTAAGCGAGAGGATACATGAGATCACAACCCACAGGGTTCTCGGCTACCTCGTTATGGGCCTCGTCCTGCTCGCCGTCTTCTACTCGATCTTCGCCTTCGGAGACTACGCTTCAGGGATACTTGAAGACCTCCTATACGGGTTGGAGCCCCCGTTCAAAGCGATCTTCGGAGAAGGACTGCTCGGAGACCTCCTCTGGGGAGGAGTCATGGAGGGGCTCATAGCTGGAATAACTATAGTGCTACCCTACATCGTCCCCTTCTACCTGATCCTCTACATGCTCGAAGACTCTGGCTACCTGAGCAGGATAGCCTTCCTCACAGACTCGGTTA
Source organism: Candidatus Bathyarchaeota archaeon B26-1 (assembly GCA_001593925.1). Taxonomy (GTDB): domain Archaea; phylum Thermoproteota; class Bathyarchaeia; order Bathyarchaeales; family B26-1; genus B26-1. The sequence goes on along the minus strand of LUCD01000033.1, from coordinate 1,633 downwards.
TGCACAAGATGGGGCTCCACGGCAAGGCCTTCATCCCGATAATGTTGGCCTACGGATGTAACGTTCCGGCGTGCCTCAGCTGCAGAATCATGGAGACCCAGAGGGAACGCCTCTTAGCCGCCTTCGTCGTAACGCTTGTACCCTGCGCCGCGGTGACAGTTATAGTGCTTGGGCTCGTCGGAAGGTTCATCGGCGTCAACTGGGCCCTAACACTCTACATAGTCAACATAATTTTAGTCTTTGTTTTGGGGAGATTCGCCTTCAATCTTTTACCAGGCGAACCTACAGCCCTCATCATGGAGATGAGCGATTACAGGATACCCCACCTCAGGACCGTGCTGAAACAGACATGGTTCAGGCTGGAAGAGTACATCAAGATAGCCTTCCCCCTAATAATGGTCAGCAGCTTCCTGATCAAGACCATAGAAGTCCTCGGCCTCCTAGGAGCTTTTCAAGCCGTGCTAAGCCCCGTGGCCACTGTTTGGCTGGGATTACCCAGAGAGGTAGGAATAACCCTAATCTTCGGAATCCTAAGAAAGGAGCTTATGCTGGTCATGCTCGCCGCCATCCTCGGAACAACCGATTTTGGAAATGTCCTGACACCAACACAGATGATAGTCTTCACAATCGTCGCGATGCTCTACATACCATGCATAGCTACGATAGCCGCCCTCGCGAAAGAGTTCGGTTGGAGAAAAGCCCTCCTCATAACGGTCTTCGAAATACTCTTCGCGATCACGGTGGGGGGAATCGCATCTAGACTACTCACCCTCATAAACCCTCCCTACTAACCGGAGGCGAAGCGGATAAACCGTTCTGGAGACAACAAGGGAATTTACCGCTGGAAGAGAAAACTCTATCTAAAAGTTCTTCTTAACGATTTGCAGTATCAGGTGGAAAAGTCAGTTATGCGCGTTGGTTTGGGATTCAATGGTTTCGTCAAAGCCGCATAGCCCCCTAACCCTGCTGTCAACCCTTACTTCCCTCTCAAGAGTCCTCTGAGAATGATAACCCTTCAAGGCATGAACGATCTTGAAGCGAAGCAACGCTAAGGGGTTGAGGGGAGGCTGCTGGGACCAAACCTGTGATGCGCATCCGTCAGCATATCTTTGATGCGACCAAGATTCAGGTGTTCAAGGAGAACCTTTAAACGCTCGAAGCCCACAGCAATCCCTAAACAAAATTAAACAGACTCACAAAAACAGGCATGCGCGTCTACGAGGCCCCGGGGTCTAAGGGTGTTGAGGCCGTTGTAAAGCCGCGTAGGAACAGCCGCATAGACACGCCTTCAGAGGCTAGGGGGAGGGCTGTAAGGCTGTATAGGCTTCTAGGCCATGAAAGATGGGTTAGGCTCAAACGATACGGCAGGAGATGGAGCGTCGAGACAGCCTAAAACATTCAAGAGGTGGTTCGGGGAGTTCTGCATGGCAAAGACCCCCTCAAAAACATAAAGGAAGGAACTCATAACCAAAGGCATAGATACAACCTCATCATAAATCTATAAGCACCCGGAACCGAAAAACAGCCAAGAACAGAAATGAGCACACCATCAAAGAATTGACCCACAAAACAAAAATTAGAGTTTCTTATTCGTTTGGAGTAATTCTGCAAGTTTTATGGGTAGCTTCTCGTT
>LUCD01000032.1 GCA_001593925.1 Candidatus Bathyarchaeota archaeon B26-1 | reverse complement strand
TCTATGAAGACCATCTTGTCGTCTCCGACCTTCCGCTCCTCCACAAGCTCGGCGTATCCTAGGTCCTCGCTGGATAAGCCGTCAAGGTTCGTAACGATTCTGCCGCCCGTAGCCTTGGAGAGCTTCTCCATGTCGGACTCTTTGGCTCTCCTGACGGCTAGTATGCCCTTCTTGGCTAGGAAGTGCTGAGCCATGTCGTCGATGCCCTTCTGGCAGATCACGACGTTAGCCCCGGCCGACGAGATTTTCTCAACCATGCTTCTCAGCATGTTCTCCTCCTCTCGGAGGAAGGCCTCCATCTGCTCAGGAGTCTCAATATTTATCTTCGCATCAAACTCCGTCTTCTCGACCTCGAGGGGACAGTTTATGAGCGCTATCTTGGCCTTCTCGATCCTCTTCGGCATGCCTGGGTGGACAACCTCCTTGTCGAGGACTATGCCCTCGATCAGCCCCGTATCCGTTATAGAGCCCCCAGGCTTCTTCTCAACCATTATGTCGTCTAGGTCTACGCGGTACTCGTCGCCTACCTTCCGCGCAACATGCAAGACGGCTTCCACAGCAATATCGGCGAGCTGCTCCCTATTCTCCGCCACGATCTTGCTCGCCATAGAGGTCATCGCAACCTTCTTCAGGAAACCCCTATCCAAAGGGTCGACGGAGATCGCTATCTCCTCCAAGACCTCAAGAGCCTTCTCAGCTGCCTTCCTGTAACCGTCAATGATCACAGTCGGATGAACATTCTTGTCGATGAGCTCCTCAGCCTTCCCTAAGAGCTCGCCAGCAACAATGACCGACGTCGTCGTCCCGTCCCCAACCTCCTCGTCTTGGGTCTTAGCGACCTCAACCATCATCTTAGCCGCCGGATGCTCAACCTCCATCTCATCCAGAATAGTTCTTCCGTCACTCGTTATAGTCACGTCGCCCAGACTATCCACCAACATCTTATCCATACCCTTAGGACCCAAAGCGCTCTTAACGGCCTCAGCGATCATCCTCGCCGCCATTATATTATTGCGCTGGGCAGCTCTGCCTCGTGAGCGGCTTGAGCCTTCCTTCAGTATTAAGACGGGGACAGTAGAGGGTTTAGACCATGCCACCACTAACCAACTCCAACCAAGGTTGAACGGTTTAAAGAAAGATGTCTTGAATATAACCTTTGCTCTTTTTCATGCGGCATGAAGCCTCTAGGAGGGTGAAGGCTCGCCTGAAGGAGGAATCAAACTTATTAGTGAGTGTGGTTATCTTCTCTACTATGTCGCAAGCATTAACCCTGATGGAATTGAAAGAGAGACGTAAGAAGATTGAGGAGGAGCTCCAGAAGCTAAAAGCCCAATTGAAGGAGATCGAGGAAAAGCATTCTTCAATCCTCAAAGAAGAGAAACGCCTCTACGAAGAACTGAAGAAGTACAGGTCCATCGGGGACCTCTACGGATACAACAGGGTTGAGATGAGGCTGAACGTCGTCGCCAGGTCTAAGTCGGAGGTCGAGAGCCTCAAGGCTGAGACTGAGAGACGGATCAAAGGATGCCTTGAAGACCTGAAACGCATAGACGACAGGATAAAATTCCTGAAGCCAAAAGTAAAATTTATAGTAGAGAAACCGCCGTCCTAGACTCTCCATCCCTTAAACAGCGGGTAGAGATGCTCCTCCAACGTTAAGTGAAGCCTCTTTTTTGGGCAGAACAAATCCTTTATTTCTTGGTTTAACGTAATGTTTCACAGTCTCCTTTTCAGGGAGTGAAGAGCCGAGATGATGGAGTATGAGGTCTACTGCGCCGTCTGGAAGGCTTTAGCGGACATGGTCACCGAACTCCGAAAACGGGGGGAGAAGATTCCAGCCCGCGTGATAGGGGAGTTAAGAGCCGCCAAGACCATGATCGAGCTCCTCAAGATGGTTAAGGAGCCCTCCGAGAACATAGCCAAGATAGAGGATTACTTGGGGAGTGTGGAGGCCTACCTCGTCCCCGCCGCCCAGAAGAGGTTTGGAGACGAATACGCGGAGGCCTGGATGAGGAGGCTGTCTGAGATCAGGAGGGCTCCTCCCCAAGTTGCTCCTGAAGCTCCCAGAAGGTTTGTTCCAGGCCTGCCGAGGGACAGGCATTGGGTGAGGATTAAAGTCTCGGAGGAGATACCCCGCGAGGAGGTTGAGCTCCTAGCACGGGAGATGAATCTTCAGGTTGCGCTCCAGAAGGATGGGTTCATGCTCGTCTCTGGGAGTGAAAGGGCGGTGAAGGACTTCGTGAAGAAGGTGGCTCATCTCCTTCGTAAAGGATAAAAGTTGTAGGCTCAATATTTAAACCGTTACGGAAAGAGGTGCCGCTCCTAACCGGAGGTTTAGAAGGCTCTTCCTTGGGTATTCACGGTTCCCGGGAGGTTCGAGTTGCCGTATCTGAAGAAGATAGAGATTAAGGGCTTCAAGACCTTCAATTTGAAGACGACGATTACCCTCCCTAAAGGGTTAACCGTGATAACGGGGCCGAACGGTAGTGGAAAGAGCAACATAATCGACGCGATCTTGTTCTGCCTTGGCGACCTCAGCGCCAAGAGGCTTAGAGCCGAGAGCCTCCCAAGCCTGATTGGGCCTCACAGTAGATCGGCTAAGGTTCTCATCCAGTTCGACAACTCGGATCAACGCATCCCCGTTGAGACGACCACCGTGACGATCTCTCGGGAGATAAACCGGAAGGGCCAGAGCGTCTTCAGGCTCAACGGGAGGAGAATCTCAAGGGGAAACCTGATGGAGATACTCTCAATGGCGGGGATAGGGCATCACGGACACAACATAGTTCTCCAAGGAACGATCACGCGGCTGGCGGAGATAACGTCCAACGAGAGGCGGAGAATGATCGAAGACATGATCGGGATCGCCCAGTACGACTCGGAGAAGGCTGAGGCGGAGGGGAAACTCAAAGCGGCCGAGATAGCCATAAGGACGGCTATGGGCCGCATAGGCGAGGTCCAGAAGAGGGTTGAAGACTTGGAGAGGGAGAGGAACGACCTCCTTAGACACAGGTTCATCCAGTCCCAGATCAAACGTCTAGAAGCGATCAAGGTCTCCCAAAACATACTTGAAACCGAAGAGAAACTGAAGGGTTTAAGGTTGAGGGTTAAGGAGCTCGAGGAGAGGGTCGAACACCTAAGGAAGAGCCGTGAGGAGTTGAGGGCTAAACGGCGCGAGATAGAGGCTGAATGGAGAAGGCTCAGATCGGGGGAGGGGCAGACACGCCTCTTAAAGGTTCAGGTCCAGATAGGAGAACTCAAATCGAGGCTGACGGAGCTCACCACGAAGATAAACTCGTGTAAGTCGAGCCTCGAGGAGCTAAAGAGGGTTAGGCAGAGTAGCCTACAGCAGGTTGAGGCCATAAAGAGGGAGATAGAGGAGGTTAACCTCAAGATTCGAGAGGCCTCGTCGAGACGCGAGAAGATAGCTGGGGAGATGGAAGCCAAGCAGAGAGAGTACGAAAGGCTGTCGGGGGAGCTGGCCGAGATCAAGAAGAACCTCGACAAGAACAGGGAGAGGGTTAGAAGGCTGGAGAAGCAGCTCAGCGAGCTCGATGAAGAGCTCGTCCTCGTCCGTAGCAACCACGCTAAGAGCAGCTCCACAGCCTCGTTCTACACCCAAAGGATCAGAGAGATAGAGTCCAGAAGGAGGGAGTTCTCCTCCTCCCTAAAGAGGCTTCGGAAGTCTCTGAAGGAGCTGATGGAGGTCCATGAGGAGCAGAAGAAACGCCTCAGGTCCCTCCAAGAGACGATTGAACGCCGCTCAAGACAGAAGGATGCAGCTGAGAAGGAGATTAGGGAGGCCGGGAGAATAGCCGAAGCCGCCAAAGACGCGGTTATAGAGTTCTCGGCCCAGAGGGAAGTCGTCGAGAAGATAAGAGCGGAAGAGGAAGCCCTCAGAAGTCTGGAGGAGATGGGTGAGCTGGGAGTGATACAGGGAATATACGGACGGCTTAGAAGGCTCATAAAGGTGGAGAAAAGGTACGAGAAAGCGGTGGAGGCGGCGGCGTCCGGATGGCTCGACTCCCTAGTCGTACAAGACTTCAACGTTGCATTCACGTGCAGTGAGACTCTGAGGCGCCTCAAGCTCGGCAGGGTTAAGATAATCCCCCTGAAGGGAATCTCCCCCACGCAGCTGGAGGCCCCACCAGATATTAAGGGGTTGGGTGGGACTGTAGCGTCCATAATAAAGTGTCCGGAGAGCATCAGGCCGGCCGTCCTCTTCGTCTTCGGGGACACGTTCCTAGCCGTTGATAGGAAGGCGGCCTTGGAGTCCTCCCCTAAGGGGTTCAGGGTTGTCACCGTTGATGGGGAACTCTACGAGGCTGGGGGAGGGGTTGAGAGCGGATACTACAGAGCTCCAATAGACCTCTCCACCATAGTTCCAAGCGAGGCCGCGGTGAAAAGTCTAGACGAGGCGGTTAAGGCTCTCCATAAACATCTGGAGAGGAGGAAGAGCGAGATAGAGGAGATGGAGGCCGAGATTCCCGAGCTCAGGGAGGAGGCCGCCCGGCTGACCGAGGCCATGGCCAGGATAGAAGGCGAGATAGAGAGGGTTAACAGAAGCATCGAGAGGACGGAGGAGAGCCTCAAGATAGCCGACGAGAACATGAAGAGGATAAGGAGCCTCATCGAGAAGGAGAAGGCCCGCATGGAGAAGTACAAGGCGCGGCGGGCTGAGATTCTAAGCAAGGAGAGGTCTCTGAGGAGGGAGATAGCTGAGCTCAGGAGGAAGACCAACCTCTCCGAGATCAGGAGGCTTGAGGCCCAACGGGAGAGTTTAGGATACGATCTGGAGGACATTAGGCGGAGGCTGAGCGCGGTCGAGGTCAACCTCTCCACGTTCAGGTCGAAGCTGGAGAGGGTGCTCAACCCGTCTCTAAGGAACGCCGAGGCCCACCTCTCGAAGGTTCTACAGCAGATAAAGAGCCTAGAGGAGGAGATAGAGTCCTCCCTTAAGGAGAGGAGGCTCCTCGAGGAGAAGATCAGAAGCCTAGAGGAGGAGAAGACCGAACTCCAAAGGTCCCTCCTGAGCACCAGAGAGGACGCTGAGAGGTTCACGTCCGAGATCGACAGGATCGACGACGAGCTGGGGCTCCTAGACGAGGAGTATGAGCAGGCCAGCGAGCTCTTGAGCAACGCTAGGCTCGACCTCCAAACCCTCCAGATTAGACTGGAAGGTTACCGGCGGAGGCTGGAGGAGCTCGGCTACAGCGAGCCTGTAAAGGTCTCTAAGGAACGTCTGGCGGAGGTTGACTCCCTCCTGAGAACCATGAGGTTGGAGCTGGACCGTATAGGAGCCGTCAACCAGCTCGCTGACGTCCACTACTCCGAGCAGGTCTCGAGGTATAAGGAGCTCTCGCTGAGGATGAACGAGCTCGAGAGGGAGCGGATGGCCATCATAAAATTCATCGAGGAGATAGAACGCAAGAAGACTGAAGCCTTCATGAAGGCCTTCAAAGAGATAAACGAGAGGCTGGAACGCTACTTCTCTAGACTAACGGACGGAGGAAGAGCCGTGCTGAGGCTGGAGAACCCTGAGAACCCCTTCGCCGGAGGGGTTGACATGACCGTCGAGTTCAAGGGTAAACCCCCGATCCTGATAAGTGGGGCGAGCAGTGGGGAGAGGTCTGTGGCGACAGTCGCTTTCCTCTTGGCCCTCCAAGAGTTCACTCCGGCATCCTTCTACATCTTCGACGAGATCGACGCACACCTCGACCCCTTCTACGTAGAGAAGCTCGGAGACTTCCTCAACGACGAATCGTCCAACTCCCAATTCCTCGTCATAACCCTAAAACCTGAGATGATCAACAAGGCCGACAAGGTCTACGGGGTCTACATGCGGAACGGAACATCCCACGTGATCTCAACGAGATTCAAGGAAGCCTCATAAACATAAACCCGGTTCGTAAGAGTTAATTTTGAGTTTTCCACTAATATAACGGGAAGGTTGTGCGGGGATAGCCAAGCCAGGTCAAAGGCGCAGGCTTCAGGAGCCTGTCCCGTAGGGGTTCGTGGGTTCGAATCCCACTCCCCGCACCAAAAATTGAAACTCTTTTCCGGCTTGAAGGCTCGGTTCATGGAGTAGGGGCTTCACACTCTCACTTTAAGTGTGAGTGGTCTACCTCTCTCCTATAGGACTTCTTTAAAAGGGTTTAATTTTAGCCTCCGCTTCAATTTCAGAGCTTGTTCCGTTCCCTTTTCTGGGTGAGTTATTGGTGCATAGGATCACTCCCCGCACCAAAAGCCAAGGAGACTCGTTTTTTATTGTTCAACTTTCTTCTTGGAGAATCTCCTGTAGATCGAGAGGCCCGCTAACGTTATGTAGTATGCTGTTCCGAGGGCTCCGGTCCAGACGCATAGGCCGTAAATCTCAGGGGTGAGGGAGGGGTTGTAGAGGGGGTTCGCCGTCGAGGGGTAGAAGGGCCTCATATCCGAGTAGAGCGGCGCATCAAAGAGAACGTGTAGACCTGTTCCTAAACCGCCTGCAAGGAGGAAAGGTTTCAGACCTAAACCGTCGTTCTTCTCCAACATGAGCATCTTGTAGAGTGGTTGGAGAATCCTCTCAAGAAGGAACATGAGGTAGCCGAGAAGGATGCCCGCTGGTACAGCCAACAGGAACGTGTGGAGGTAACCGTGCAAGGGGTACCTCAAACCGAGGATGAGCACCAAGAAGGGTTCAATATCGACGATTATGTTTGCCAGTAAGAAGGTTGGGGCGTGAAGACGCCTCCTCAAGGGGAGGCCCAACGCCAAGCCCGGGCCGAGATGGAAGGGAGTGAAAGGCATGTTCCAAGCTCAAAACCCTATGAGGGACCTTGAGATTTAATAATTTTTGGCGGGAAAGGCGTGGGCTCTCCAAAGTTGAGCATTACTCTCCTAAGACAGGGGTGGTTCACGCCGCGAGGAGGCGGAGGGGGTTGCCGCCCCCACTCTATGAGTGTCAGCCTCTCTTGGGGATTCGGGTTGCCGCAAGCTTCTCTAGGGATGTTACGCCGAAAGAGAACCAAAAACTCTTCAAGAAAAATTAATAAATTTATCCTCTCTTTAGTTATAGGACTTGCCTTGAACAACGGTTGGCACAGCAAGAGCGTCGAAGAGGTCTTAGACGCCCTGAAGACCTCCCCTAAAGGTCTAAGTAGCGAGGAAGCTCGGCGGAGACTTTTAGAGTATGGCCCCAACAAGCTCGTGGAGAAGGAGGGGGTAAGCGCCCTAAGGGTCTTCCTGAACCAGTTTAAGGACATCTTCGTCTTGATGTTGCTCTTCGCGATCGCCTTCTCGCTTATAAGCGCCTTCATAGAGCATCATGAACCCTCCCTAGAGGATTATGCGGACGCCATCACGATAGGCGCCATAGTCGTCCTTAACTCCGTAGTCGGCTTCGTCCAAGAGTACAGGTCCGAGAAGGCTATGGAAGCCTTGAGGAGGATGACCGCTCCTAAAGCGAGGGTTCTGAGGGACGGCAGGGAGGTTCTCATAGATGCCGCAGAGGTTGTTCCCGGAGACATAATCCTCCTCGAGAGCGGGGATAGGATACCTGCAGACGGCAGACTGATAGAGGCCATAGACCTGAGGACCAACGAGGCGGCCTTAACCGGGGAGTCAACCCCGGTCGAGAAGGACGTTGAACCCGTTAGGCCTGATGCGCCTGTAGGCGACAGGAAGTGCATGGTCTTCATGGGAACCCACACAATCTACGGGAGGGGAAGAGCCGTCATAACGGCGACGGGCATGAACACGGAGTTCGGGAAGATCGCCGGCATGATCCAAGAGGCTGAGGAGAAGACCCCTCCACTCAAAGAGAAACTGAACAGATTCGCGAAGAAACTCTCGAAGTTCATAGTCTTCGTGGTCGTTTTAATCTTCATATTGGAGGTTCTCAGAAACCCGGGGAGCACGGACCTCCTCAAGTTCTTCATGATCTCCGTGGCCTTAGCAGTCTCAGCCGTCCCGGAGGGCTTACCCGCCATCGTGACGATAGGGCTGGCCCTCGGCGCTAGGGAACTCGCCAAGCACAACGCTGTGATAAGGAAGCTCGCGGCGGCCGAGACCTTGGGTTCAACGACGGTGATCTGCTCAGACAAGACCGGAACCCTGACGAAGGGCGAGATGACCGTCCGCAGAGTTTACTGCAACGGGAAAACCTACGAGGTTACGGGTTCAGGTTACGAGCCCACCGGAGAGTTCCTCCTGAACTCGAAGCCCGTCAATCCGGATGAGGACGAAGCCCTGCCACTACTCTTGAGGATCGGGGTGCTCTGCAACAACTCACGGCTGATCAGGAACGAAGACGGATGGAACGTGACGGGAGACCCAACTGAAGGAGCCCTGATCGTTGCAGCTGCGAAGCTGGGCTTTGCCCAAGAGGAGCTCGAAAGGCTCTACCCGCGCATAGCCGAGATTCCCTTCAGCTCCGAGAGGAAGCGGATGACGACCGTGCACGAGACCCCTCAAGGCGAGGTCTACGCCTACGTCAAGGGCGCCCCCGAGGTCATCTTGGAGCGTTGTAGCAGAATCTTGGAGGGCGGGGTTGAGAGGAGGCTCACCGCCGAGAAGAGGAGGGCTGTCCTAAAGATCAACGAGGAGTTCGCGGAGGACGCCCTCAGAGTTTTAGGGATGGCCTACAGAAGGCTGGACGCCCCGAAGAAACGGTACACCGAGAAGATCGAGAGCGACCTCGTCTTCGTCGGGCTCATGGGGATGATTGACCCTCCACGAGAGGAGGTTAGGGATGCGATCCGCCTCTGCAAGAAGGCGGGGATAAAGCCGGTCATGATAACTGGAGACCACAAATTGACCGCTGTAGCCGTGGCCAGAGAGATCGGGATGTTGGAGAACGGAGGCCTCGTCCTAACAGGCGAGGAGCTCGACAGGCTGAGCGATGAAGAGTTCGAGAGGATCGTCGAGGACGTGAAGGTTTACGCCAGAGTCTCCCCGGAGCACAAGCTCCGCATAGTCAGAGCCTTGAAGAAGAAGGGTCACATAGTCGCTATGACGGGGGACGGAGTCAACGACGCGCCGGCCCTGAAGAACGCTGATATCGGAGTCGCCATGGGAATAACCGGAACCGACGTCACCAAGGAAGCCTCGGACATGATCCTCATGGACGACAACTTCGCCACGATCGTCAACGCCGTCAAGCACGGCCGCATAATATACGACAACATAAGGAAGTTCGCGTTCTTCCTGCTACGTTGCAACTTCGACGAGTTAGCGGTCATAGCGACTTTCGCGATTCTAGGTATGCCCCTCCCAATGACGGCGCCCATGATCCTGTGGATCAACCTCGTTACGGACGGAGGCCCGGCAACGGCTCTAAGCATGGACCCCCCAATGGAAGATGTTATGGACCGTCCACCGAGAGACCCGAAGCAGGGAATCCTCTACGGAAGAATCCTCCAGATCATAGTTTCCTTCATATCCCAGTACCTCGGGACGACCTTCGTCTTCCTTCTCGTCTACAAGTACGGGTTCTTCGCTTGGGGGCTGTCAGAGACGGAGAGGCTCATGAAGGCTCAGACCATGTGTTTCGTTCAGGCAACCCTACGTGAGCTCGTGGTTGTATGGAACTGCCGTTCAGAGACGAAGTCGGCTTTCAAGCTGAGCTGGACCTCCAACAAGTTCCTCGTCGTCGCCGAGGCTGTCTCCGTACTCTCTTCCATCCTGATCGTGTATGTGCCCATCCTGAGGATGATGTTCGGAACGACCCCGCTGGGGATATCCGAATGGCTCCTGATAGGTTCAATCGCTTCTCTAGGGTTCCTGTGGATGCCAGAATACCTCTACGAGAAGAGGGTCTTCAAGTGGGTTTAGGCTCCCCCAAGTATGAACACTATCACAGCTATGACGACGCCTGCCGCAAGCATCTGAATACCGTATAGAAGCACGTTCTCTTGGGCTACCCTCCCCAGATACACGCCCAACATGAAGAGCGCCGTCAAGGCCAAGGCTAAGGACGCTATGTAAGACATCCACATAGAGGTCAGCCCAGCCATAGCCAGCATGAATGGAGCCAGAGGGATCATCGCCATCAATACCGGGGAGAGCCCGTTTATAAGGGAAGCGAAGACAGGGGCGAAAGATGTTGCGTCTTTATAGAGGGAGCCGTCTAGGTTCGTGAGCATCGCGTCCTCGAGGCTCTTCAAGTATCTTCTTCGCTCAGCCTTCTCAGCTATGTAGGCTGAGAAGAAGCCTGAGACCCCTAGAGCCAAGGACGCTCCAAGCCCTGTCATGACGATGATGCTCGGATTCTCAACGTCGATGATCCACGCTCCTAAAACGACCCCCAAGGCGGTCATCGAACCGTCAAAACCGTTCATGACAAAGTATCTCCTAACTATGCCGCCGAGATGGGTGATCTGTAGGTAGAGCCTAACCCTGCCTAAGAGCCTCTTCATTATTTCCATACGCTGTTAGCACGCTCAGGAGAACATTTACGTCTCCCCTCTAGGAGGGTCAACGTCCTAGATTGTGACAATTTTCTTCCCTACAGCCACCTCGTCAATACTGTGGATGACGGCTCCATGATCCTTCATCATCTCTTGAATCTGTTTGATGTCGAGGTTCTCCCCCTCGATCGCTACCTTGACGCTCTCGGTGTTCTGGTCTATCTCCACTAGTGAGATGTTCACTCCTTCAACGTTCGGCATAGAGCTTAGACGCAGAGCCAGTTCAGGCAGGGGCGGATCGCGGAGCTTCAAAACGTCTAATACTATCCGCCTTACGCCATCTTCCACCTTCTATGAATCCTCCACTCTAGCATTAACCTAGAATCATGCTAATAAGCTTTATGATTTACCCGAATAGGTGCCGTAGATGGGTAGTGGGCAAGCTGAGCCTCCTCCACTCTCACCCCCCTACAGCTAAGAACGGAAAGGGCGCAAAGTCTGCCCGCTCGCCGCTCTATACCGGAAAAGGTTATTTAGGAGGAGCCTATAGCACAGTTATGGAGGAACCAACGGTCATGAAGGAGGAAGTTGAGAAAGCGATCGAGGAGATACAGCACCGCCTCAGAGCGGACGGAGGAGACATAGAGCTCGTCGACGTCGATGAGGAAGGGGTTGTTAAGGTGAGGTTGAAGGGAGCCTGCCTAGGGTGTCCAATGTCGCAGATAACCCTCAAATGGGGAGTAGAGCGGTACCTGAAGACGAAGATACCTCAAGTGAAGAGAGTAGTAACGGTCTAATCGGCTTCAAACACGGTTTTTCTCACCGCAGATTTCATAGCACCTTTCTATAACCCACATAACCCTGCGGACGCTCTCAGGGGTTACCGCCAAAGGAGCCCCTCCACGCAACGTTCTATACAAATCCTCATAGAAGAGGAAGGCTTCACCCCCATATCTGCCGCTTAGGTTCCACTCCTCCTCCCTCCAAGGAATCTCCTCCCTATTGTAGCTGCGGTCCGAAGTCGGCTTCTCCTCTACTTTTCTAGGCGGGAGGTCCTTCGGGTCGAAGTACTTCCACCGGAGAGACCTGCTATCCCCAACGAGTCCCCCTTGAGTCCCCATTACGAGCCACCGGCTCTGGGGGTAAGCACAGGCGCGGGTAACCTCAATATCGATCAGGGGAGCCCCCGGCGCCCTCAAGATGATCTTCACGTGGTCCTCAGCGTCTCCAAGAGTCAGCGTTCTCTGCAGGTCGCAGAAGACTTCAGGCTCCCCGTCCCCTAAGAGCTGAAGCGCTTGGTCTATGACGTGGGACGCGTTGTTCCTGAGTTCTCCTCCCCCAAACTTTTTCAGGGTCTGCCAGTCCCATCGCCTGCCGAAGAAATGCCAATATATCTTTATTAGGACGATACGTCCAAGTTTTCCCGACTGGATTATCTCCCTAACCTTCAGGAAGGCGGGTTCGTACCTCCTGTTCTGGAAGATCGTCAAGGTTCTCCCGGTCCTCTTGTAGGCTTCTATCATGGCGTCGGCTTCAGCTAGGTTCGTGGCCATCGGCTTCTCGCAGACAACGTTCTTTCCGGCTTCTAACGCCTTGATGGTTTGAGGGGCGTGGAGGTGGCTTGGAGTAGCGATCACCACCAGCTCAACCTCTTCGTCTCCTATCAGAGATTCGAAGTCCGGGTAAGCTCTACAGCCGAACCTTCTAATAGCCTCCCTTCTCCTCTCCTCGATGGGGTCTGAGACCGCTACCACCCTATACATCTCCTGTAGGGCTTCTAACGTCGCGGCGTGGTTCCACCAGCCACTCCTTCCAAGGCCGGCTATTCCAACCTTAACTTCCCCGCTCATCCTAGAATCCTCCAAGCCACTTCTAACTAAACTTGAAACTTTAATCTTTCGTTCACAGCAAGCCCTTTAGGTGAGAGAATCTTATAAATACTCCCGGTCAAAGTATTGGTGGACGGTTCAAAGGAGGTAACCTAGACGCCGTACTGTAGCAACTGCGGAACCATGCTACCTGAAGAAGCGGTCTACTGCCCAAACTGCGGTTCTCCTGTGAAACGTGTAGTTGGACCCGCCCTAGCCAGCTGGGGTGAGAGGTTCGCCGCTTGGCTGATAGACATCATAGTCCTAGGAATCCTCATGGCGCCGATATACGCGGTATTAAAGTGGCTTCTAGCCTGGACCTTCTGGCCTTGGAGCTTGATGCCTCACTCCATGAGGTGGGCGTCCTTCATCGATCTAGGGCCGAGCAGCTTCGTTTACTTTCTCTACTGGACATTCATGGAGGGACTCTACGGCCAATCGATCGGGAAGATGGTTTTGAAGATAAAGGTGACGAGAGTCAACGGGGGAGACGTAGACCTGCCGCATGCCGCTATAGAGAGTTTGGGGAAGGCGTTCCTACTCCCCATAGACTGTGTCCTCGGTTGGATTTTATATTCAGACAGGAAGCAGAGGCTATTCAATTACGTTTCAGACACTGTGGTCGTGAAGGCGACGGGATGAAAAGGCGCTGTATGCTTCCCGTTCTCGGCTGTGAATCGGAAACTTTCAGCAATATGTAAGCCTTCTTCACGTCGATGTGTTTTTGCCGGGCTTCAGCCAAACGGTACCTCCACCAAGCGTTCAGTTCGAAGAAAGGTATAAGTACTCTTCGTTAGATAATCGAGTGCAAGTCTGATGGTGGTTATGGTGTCCCAAGATAAGAGTCGGGTTGAAGAGAGCGTTGGGGAGGGAAACTCGGCCGAAGAGACTTTACAGTTTGAGACGGGTTCCCTCTCTAAGGGGGAGATCGACGCGATCCTAGAGACCCTCCCGGTCGATATAACATTCGTCGACAGGGAAGACCGCGTAAAATACTTCAATAAGGCTGGAAAGAGAATCTTTGTCAGGACGAAGGCCGTCCTCGGGAGGAAGGTGCAGCTGTGCCACCCGAAGAAGAGCATCCACATAGTTAACATGATCCTCGAGGCCTTTAGGAGGGGCGAGAAAGACTCGGCGGAGTTTTGGATCAACATGAAAGACCGGCTGATTTACATCAGGTACTTCGCCGTTAGGAATAGAGACGGAGAGTACTTAGGAACCTTAGAAGTTACGCAGGACATAACTGAGATCAAGAAGATCAAGGGTGAAAAGAGGCTCCTCGACTGGAAGATGTAGTGTAGTTCCATCTTCCTCAGAACAAAACCGCGCTCTTACCCTTTCACTCTCAAATCATATGAAGTAACATATTAGGGAAAGCCGTAAGGAGACGAATTCATAAAACAAAAATTTCAAGTGAAATAATAGCGTAAATTAAATAAATTCAATGTTATAATAGTTAATCAGTTTAGGTCAAGAAAGTGGTGAACTTGTCTGGGACTTTTAGGAAGATGGTTGTGGAGAAGACTGGCCGATACCGAACCGGCCTCTTCATCCTCGTACTGGGGCTTCTATCCCTCTCCGGGTCGCTGATCTTGGCGTACCTAGACTTTACTGGAACTTGGACCGGCGGGACATGGAAGAGCGACATAATCTCGGTCTTGACGGAGCCGCGGGACGACCAGCCTATCTCTCTAGGGGTTGGGCTGAGGCTCGTACACTACCTAATCGCGGGCTTAGCCCTAACCTTTCTGGGCGGAGGGCTAACCATAAGCGCAATGAGGATCATGCCCCTCATCGAGGAGGTAACCATAACCCTGATGTGCACATCCTGTAAGAACAGGTGGAACGAGTCGATCGCGAGGACCAGCCTCGAGTCGATGGGTTACCCCAGAGTCAAAAGCCTCTCGAGGAGAAGGTGCTCCAAGTGCGGCAGGTTCATAAGACCTAGAATAGTCGCGGTTGAGGGCGAACTCACCCGCGAAGCCCAAAAAGCAAGTTGAAAACCTTAGAACCTACTAAGAAAAGTTACAATATTGCCTAGTAAATCTCTGCGTGACTCCGATGCCGACGACCTCTTAGCAAAAATTCAGCCTCATCAGGTGTGAGCGTTTACCCCGTTTCCATCCGTGTTTTACATGTAGCCTAAGCTGCGTAGCTTCTGCATCATGTAGGCCCTCTCCTTGTCTTGAGCCCTGCCAGCCCTCTCAGGAATCTTCGTCGTCGTTATCTCCTCTATTATCTCGTCTATTGTGCTCGCGTTCGAGGGAACCGGAACCGTGCAGGGAACGCATCCGAGGCTACGGTACCGCATCCCGTTCCTTGCGAAGTAGAGGGGGTTCACCGGAATCTTTTCGCGTTTCACATACAACCAAACGTCGAGTTCGGTCCAGTGGAGCATCGGGTGCACCCTCATGTGAGAGAAGTCTTCTGAGGGCTTAACGTAAAGGTCCCACATCTCCGCCGGCTGGTCTGTGTAACGCCAACGGAACTCCTCGTCCCGAGGTGAGAAGTACCGTTCTTTCGCTCTGATTCCGTGTTCGTCCCTCCTTATGGCGAGGATCAACGCGTCGAACCCCTCCTTCCTGATTATCTCCTTTAAGGCCTCCGTCTTCAGCTGGGTGCAACAGGCGAGCTTACCCTTCTCCGGGGACATCCCTTTACGGAGCGCCTCTTTGTTCTGAGCTATGATCAGGTCTAGGTTCCATTCCTTCGCTATTCTCTCCCTGAACTCGTACATCTCCGGAAACTGGTAGCTTGTGTCTATGTGGATGACCGGGAAGGGAACCTTGCCGAAGAAGGCTTTCTTGCAGAGCCATAGAGCCGTGGTTGAGTCTTTGCCCATGCTCCAGAGGCATGCGATCTTTTTGAATTGGGCTTTCGCCTCCCTTATTATCGTGATGCTTCTCCTTTCAAGATTCGAGAGGTGATCCTCCATTACAGACCCTTCTTAAGCAACGATCCGAACAGCCTATCCTATGCTCGCATAAGTTATATATAAATTTTGTGTAAATGATTTCTCGTTGATGTTTCAACGATGCTTAAATAGGAGTTAACCTTTTGAGGAGGATCAGCGTAGAAGACTTTGAGGAACACCCCTATGGTCGAGTACGTCAATATACCGATACCGAAACCCCTCTACGAGAGGCTTGTTAAGACCTTGGAGGGGTCCGGATACCGCAGTGCAACCGAATATATAATCTTCCTGATCAGGAAGGTTCTACCGGACCTAGAGTCGAAGGACATGGAGAGGCGGCTGAGAGCTCTAGGATACATACCATAAATCTTCCTTCACCGTTCAGACCGGCTTAACCGTTCTAGACTTAAATAGTAGTTAAGAGGCTCAATTATGTAAGGTTGAGAACGGAGGAAAAAGCCTTGTCGAAGAGGGTGGTATTCGTCGTCGCCCCTGAAGGCTTCAACGATCATGAGCTTCTCCACCCCAAGGCCATACTGGAGGAGGCGGGGATCGAGGTGGTTGTGGCCAGCACCGTCGTTGGCATGTGCCGCGGGATGCTGAGAGCCGAAGTGGAGTCGAAGGTCACCTTGGAAGAGATCGACCCCTCAGAGTACGACGGTATAGTCGCGGTGGGAGGCCCCGGAGCGTTAAAATACCTAAGCAATAACCCTTCTCTCATAAGCCTCTTCAAGAGGTTCAATGAGCTCGGCAAGCTGGTCTCAGCCATCGGGAGGGCGAGGCACGCCCTCCACAACGCAGGCCTCTTCGGAACGAACTTCTCTTGGGGGCCGGAGGTCGAGATCAATGGAAACGTCATAGCCGCTAGGCCTCCAGCCACAACTCCCGGCTGGACCTCGAAGAAGTTCGGCCGTCTACTCCTTGAGCACCTCCAAGGCTCCTGAAGAAACTAACGGAACCCATTGGCCGGTTCCCAATACGCGGTTCAGAGGCTCGCAACAGTTAAATAAAACCTTAAAGGACGCATTCTTCATGAAGGTGAAGAAGAAACCTTGGCCTGCTCTGTTCCCGTGCCCCGTTGTCCTCGTCACATGTGTGGACCCCCAGGGAAGGCCTAACATAATCACTTTGGCGTGGGTTGGAACTCTCTGTTCAGACCCTCCCATGTTGGGGTTGGGTATCCGCCCTCAAAGATACTCTTACCGGCTGATCGAGGGCTCCGGAGAGTTCGTCGTGAACATTCCTACGACGGGGATGCTGAGGGAGGTGGACCTCTGCGGAACAGTTTCGGGTAAAGATGTGGACAAGTTCTCTGAGGCCGGGCTTTCACCTGAGCCAGCTGAGAAGGTTAGACCTCCGCTCATCCGGGAATGCCCAGTGAACCTCGAGTGTGTTCTACGAGAGAAGATTCCATTAGGCGTCCACCACCTCTTTATAGGTGAGATCGTCCTCGTCCACGTCGACCGGGAGGTACTGAACGAGGAGGGGCGGATAGACTTCGAGAAAGTATCCCCACTCGTCTACAACCAAGGTGAGTACTGGAGTCTAAACCGGAAGATAGGCGTGCACGGGTTCTCAAGGCGGCGTGAAGGATAACCTCAACCGGCTACTCCACTCCAACGGCCTCCTCCGAGACGTTAAAGAACTCGGAGAAAACCTTTTTCAACCACTCTTCTCCCTCATCCTCCTGTGGCGTGAAGAATGGTTAGAGACTACCTCTCAGCCTGCAGGTTCCCCATAGTCGAGGTGGGGAACGTCCCTGTTCCACGGGTAATTCTGGGTCACCTCCCCTTTATAGGCGAGTCCTATCAAGGTCCAGAGAGGAACCGCGAGTACGCCGCTAGGTTCTCTAGGGTGGAGAACACGGTCAGGGTTATGAGGAGGGCGGTTGAGGATTACGGCGTAACCGTGTTCGCCGCCGCGGCTCATCTTGGAGAGGAGTTGCCAAGGCTCTTCTACCGGGCGATCGAGGAGACCGTTGAGGCCACGGGGGTAGAGATAGCCGTGATTCCGTGTCTCCGAATCCCCTTAAAATTGGACGGTGAGCCCGTAGACGACTATAGAAGGTGGCTAACGTACTACGAGGTTGAGAGGAGCCTAACCGACGAGAAGGCTTTAAGGGAGAAGTACCTGAACGACCCTATCTTGCAGTGCCGGGAAGGATGGAAAAGAAGGTTCAGTGAGGCTCTCGGAGGATGCCTAAAGCCTTACCGGGTGGAGGCTCTCAGGAGCCTCCAAGTCGATTATCGAGTCCTCGACGAGGAGGTGAAGAGCATTGAAGGGTTCAACCCGATACTCGTAGAGTTGGGTTCTGAGACCGACTTCCTCGCGATGGTTGGAAGGCTCGACCTTCTATCGGAAACGGTTGAGTGGTTGAGGGGGAGGCTTGACCTC
>LUCD01000031.1 GCA_001593925.1 Candidatus Bathyarchaeota archaeon B26-1 | reverse complement strand
ATACTCCTGTGGTGGTGGATCAGCCGTTCCATCGGGACGCCGCTGAGTAGGCAGGAACTATTCATCCTGCTGTCTTTCCAGTCGATGGCCATCACTTACGCAATGTCCTTTATAACCCCAATACAGTACATGTACTATAGGGTAGCGCCTACCACCGAGGCCTTAGGCGTGGCCCAGTACATGCCGGATTGGTTCGCTCCCCCATCCAACGTAGTTAAAGAACTGATGCGCACTCAATGGGTCTTCTTCCACCCGTGCTGGGTAAAGCCGATCCTAGTGATGATCACCTTCACGTTTCTAGGCATAGTCGCCGACATCGCCATGGGATACTTCGCTTACTCCCTGTACTCCAGAACCGAGAAGCTGACTTTCCCTGCGGCTAGGGCTGAGGCTCAGACGGTCATAACCCTCGCGGAGGGAGACCCCCAATACATAAGGTACTTGACGATAGGGGCATTCGTAGGGATGCTCTACAACGCCCTCGTCTCGTTCGTACCTTACATAATCGGGCCGTACCTGAGCGCTCTAGGAACCGGCGGGCCGATAATCTACCAGCAGATAAGCCCGATAGCCCAAACATACGACTTCACAACGATACTTGCAAGAAGCCTCCCGGGCGCCGGGTTCGCGGCGACATTGAACCTGATGACCATAGCGCCCGGTTTAGTTCTCCCCGTAAGAACGACGCTAGGAATCTTCATTGGAGCCTTGGCCCTCTACTTCTTCGGCACGCACATAGTCACCATCCAAGGCTGGTGGCCGGCTGAAGCCACCTACGAGACTTCTTGGACTTACGATCTGCTATCAACCAGAGCCTTGCTCTACTTTGGTTGGAGTATAATCATAGGGCTTTCAATAGCGGCAGTCGCCGCGCCCTTAATACTTCAGCCCCGAACATTCATAAGGAGTTTCACGACTTTCAAGCTGAGCGAGGCGGGAGGCTCATATAAACTCCTACTGCTACTCTTCTTGGGAGCGTGCTTAGCGTCGGCCTTCATCGTTTACTTCCTAACGGGATTCCCGCTCTGGATACTTATACCCTTCACAGTTCTAGGCTCGTTCTTCCTCTCGTTCCTCTCAACGAACGCCGCGGGAGTAACAATGACCGGCCTAGACATACCTTACCTGAAAGAGTTGATGATTTACAGTAGTAACTGGCCTGGAAAAGCAATATGGTTCGCGCCTGTAACGATGTACACTGGGGGCGCCGGCATAGCCATCAGGTTCATGCAGGCCGACCTGCTGGGAGCCAGCAGAAGCGAGTACATAAAGACTTACATACTTGTGGTGATAGGCGGCTTGTTAGGCAGCTTCCTCTTCGTCTCCTACCTATGGAACATCTCGCCGATACCTTCCGGAGCCTACCCGGCCACGATAATCACGTGGCCCGTAACAGCTCTCGAATGGGCCAGGTTCCAGATATGGGTCTGGAAAGGCTACTTCTTCAGGAAAGATGTGATACTCTGGTCCTTCGTCGCTGGAACAGTCCTCTACGCGATCACCGCACGGGTCTTCAAGATGCCTTGGATTTTGATCACAGTCGTCACAGGGATGACCTACGGTATCCCCATAGCTCTAGCTCAATTCGCAGGGTCAATAATCGGAAACTACATACTGAAACCGCTCCTAGAGAAGATCGGAGGCTCTTACAGCGACTTCGCCGGAAGGTTCTGGATGGGCATCGTGATCGGGGCAGGCTTCCTAGACCTGATGAGAGCCCTGCTGATACTTATATCCAGATCGATGTGGCTCCTCCCGTACTGAGACCCTTCAGGAAAACCATCCAGCAGGCATATGCTCCAACTTGCAGGGATTAGAAATCTAAATTTTTATAGGCTTCTAACGCGATCTCGCTGGGCCGTTTCCAGACGATTCGGTCTCCAAACTGGTCGTTAAGCCTTCGAATAAGCTCCTGAAAAGCCGGCCAGCCGAGGCCTGTCGCCGGGTTAAGACCCTGCCAGTGCATGTGGAAGATCGCTGTGGGGGAGCCGTTCCGTATAAGATCGGCCATCCTCCCCTTCCCTTGCGGGGTCAAGTAGCGGTCTACGTCGATCCAGTCCGGGGAGTTCCTCCATGAGGCTATGTAGTCCCAGACTCCTGAAGGCATGTCGTAGCTTGCCCCTCGACCGCTTCGGGCTACGAGAACCGGCCTCATGACAGGCGGAGACTCGTCTATAACAGCGAAGACTGGAACCGCAGGGTTCGGGAACTCTCCCTCATCAGCCAGTCTGGCTAACGCTTTCCAGACGTTAGGGTTCATTTTCGGATGGGTTCCCGGAGTGCTTAAACCCGTGTACGTTACACCCAGTTTCCTGCCTACTCTGATTGTGTTTCTGAAGTACCGCAGATATTCCTCTAAGGGGACGTTGGGGTCGTCCAGCCACTCCGCTTCGGAGGTCCCCTCTATAGGCTTCATCTCGTCGAAGTTGAAGAGCGGTCCGTGGGTCATGATCTCCATGTGAGCGTCCAGATTATACGTTGAGAGCCGTCCAACAAACTTGGCGTAGTCACGTTCCAGATCGTTCTTTGGTTCAGTTAAGAGGCAGTTTAAACCGGGGATCACCGAGACAGCTCCTGCCAACCCCTGCTCCTTCACGAACTCAGCGAACTCCTCCAACGCCGAGACTGGTACGGGATGCATGGGCTTCCCTTCTTTAGAGAACTCCGTGACGTAAGGCCCTACATCGTCCAGATAAAAGGATACAGCCGTCCGACCGTCTACGGTCATATTCTCACATCCGCACCGGTAACTCTACATTATTCAGTCCCGCGCGGTATATAAAGGTAGATGGCGGAACCCGGCTTCTCGAACCATTAGACGAGGCCGCTAAAGGAGCTTCCAGAGAATTCCGCAGAGACTTAACCATAAAAAATAGGGGCTGAAGTGCCGCGCTTTCTCCAGCCTTTCAGAACGGTCTCCTGTTGCCCCACCGCTCCCAATGAACGATCTCCTCGAGCTTCTTTCTCCTTATTCCTCTGCCGCTCTCAGCTGGGTATCCGAGGGATATTATGGCGATGGGCTCTACGCCTTCGGGAAGCCCCAGCACGTTCTTCACGGCGTCGTCGTCGAAGCTGCCGTTCCAGCAGCTCCCAAGCCCAAGGTCATAAGCCTTGAGTAGTATGTTCTGGATCGCCGCGGAGGCCTCCTGCATGGCGTACAGCCTCCTATCCCTCTCGCTTGCGCCTCTAAGGTCCGTGCAGACCACTATGTCCACGGGGGCGTTCGCGACGTGCGGTTGAGTCCTGCCGCTTTCGGCGTCATATCGGCTGAGCACCTTCTTAGTCTCGGGGTCCCTCACAACTATGAAGACCCATCTCTCGTTCACGCGGGGAGCCCAGTAAGCTGCCTCTAGAAGAGCCTTTATCTTATCGTCCTCCACGTCCCTGTCGGTATACTTCCTTATACTGCGTCTTCCCCTTATGGCTTGATCAAGTTCCATCCTCATCCCTCCATCCGTCTCTGGACTTTCCATTTCACTCCTTTAAGCTTTTTGACGCTTCTCCGGTGTTTCCATATGCGCCCATGTTGATCCTGCCGCCGTTAGGCTCAGGCTCCTTGGAGAAGTCGGAGGAGGGGTCGCCCGCATCTATGCATGGGCTTGTAACGCTGTCTTTAACCCACCGTTTCTGGTTTGGGTCCCACCTGCCAGCCTCGCTTTTGAGGTGGAAGTCTCCACGTGTAGGGTCGGCGAAGAGCGGGTCTACGGAGATGTCGCCCACCCCGGGTTTAGCTCCGCCCTCATAGTTCCCTTTACCATTATTCCAGACGTTATTGTAGATCGATGTTACCTTACCGTATATACCGTATTCTCCGTTATTTGCGATTATGCAGTTCTTGACCAGTATGTTGGTGATGCTCTTCGTCTTTCCTTCAAGTATGATCCCTGATCTCTTCGCCCCGTATATAACGTTGTTGATGAAAGTCACATTCTTGATGCTCGAGCCACCCTCCTCCGTTGCCAATAGCCTAACACCGTGATAGACCGATCTAACGATTATGTTGCCGATGAAGAGCTCGTTCTCTATCGGTGTGCCGCGGGCGTAGATGGCTATGGCAGGTGTGTCACGGTAGTTTCCATACATAATATTGTACTTGTAGACGTTGTTTCCGCATGGGACACCTCCCTGAGGGTTTATGAGGATTCCGAAGCCGTACACGTTGAAGTAGTTCCTCTCGACGAGGCAGAAACTGCACTCGTAGAGTCTAATCCCAGCGTTACCCGTACCACTGGCATAAACATAACTGTTGATGACCTTTATCTTCTCGCAGTATATGAGCATGAACCCGTCGTGGCCAGCCTGGATTACTGAGGAGTCCTCCACGACGCAGTCATCGCTATGGACAAACTGGAACCCGTCAGTCCAGAGGTTCATGAGCTTCACCCTCTGAATCACGATGTCGTGGGACCATGAGGTTCGGAACCCGTCTATATCGCTGTCTATTCCCTTCGAAACCCTTTGGCGGTGCTTATTTCCGTCTAGGGTGAAATCCTTAACCGTGACGTTGGAAACCCTATCCAAGACGAAGAGGCCCCAGTACTCCCTGTTATTCCAGTCTTTAAGCTTTATGTAGGTGCGGTCTTGCCCCTCACCCTCAAAAATTATATTGTGTGCCAAGACCACGGAGCCGTCTATGATGTAGTTTCCCTCCTTCAAGTGGACGGTTCCACCACCAATCCTTGAGAGGCTCTCGATCGCGGCGTTAATCTCATATTCATCGTTGACCCCGTCGCAGTTGTAGTCGCCAGTTCCATCTGTGGCCACAACTATTCTCCTCTTAACCCTCTTCATGAATATCTCAACTGAGGCCTTCCCGTCTTTCTCGACCTCAACGTCCTTGACGCCGATCATGTAGCCCTGCTTGTAAGCCTTGATGAGATGCCTACCCTCACTTAAGCCCTCAAACGAAAATTCACCCTTATCGTTTGTGGTTACCGAGGACCCCTCGCACACCACGTTGACACCCCTTAACGGCGCGCCGTTCTCGTCTTTAACAACCCCCGTTATCACGCCTTTACCCTCCGCCGCGGCCTCCATCCTACCCGGAGAGAAATAGTAAAGTAAACCCGTAGCCGTTATAAGTATAACCGTCAATAAAGCTCCAAACTTTACTGAACCATGCATGCACTGCTTCACCTATGAAAGTTAAGAAACCAAAAAAATTAAAAATTTTCTTTGCTTAAGCGGCCTTCAATAATGAACCGTGGAGGCGCTAGTCCTCTCGTATCCGCTCCAGCAGCTTCAAAGCGGCTTCTATCACCATCTCGCCTGAACCCGGCGCCAGCCTACACGCGGCCTCCTCATACCCGCCTTCCTCATACTCTTCCTTTCTAAGGAGATACATGTAGCAGCCGTTTGTAAGGGTTAGGATTAAGAGCTTGTCTGTCCACGACTTCTCTTTGAGCTCAAGCCCTATACTCACGTTGACCTCGTTCGGTATGCTCAGCAAGACCACATCGCCTAAGGAGATCGCTTGCAGCTCGAGTTTAACCTTCCCCTTCTGATCGATCCACCCTCCGAACCCTAAAGCAAAGTCGAGGGCGTTTATCCTGTCAAGGAGCCGTTTAGCGTCACGGTACCTGCCCTCCCTTCTAGCACGCTCGAACTGGGTCTGCATCTCTTTGAGGAGGCGTTCAGCCTCGTCGCGGGGAGGATACTCACGCAGAGGCACCTCAACGAACTCGCTTACCACTTTCAAGCTGGGGTTCTCTACCGGCCGCCTCTCCTTCAAAGCCTTCAAGACGCCTGAGGCCAACACAAGCCCTATCCGCTCCGCCTCCTCAAACCCCCGCGGCTTCGAACGGTAAGGCCTTATGTCGCCTCCCGCCCCCGCCGTGTAAAGGCAAGGAAGCCCCGTCGCCTGCTCCACAAACTCCGCGGCGAACCCGGGGAAGCCGGCCGAGATAAGGTTCGGAACCGGCGGGCTACAGGCGACCGCGTGACACGCAAAGTTGATCAGGACCGCGACGTCCTCAAAGCAGAGCACGCTTAGGTCGGGGTCTATCGGCCCATCCGGTATACCCAAGGGAGCGTACTCCTCAGCCTTCTCCGGAGGCATACCCCAGTAGATGTACTGCTCCATGATGCTCCTCGGCATCTCCGAGGTGTCGCCGTAGTAGTACCTGTGGGAGGCCCCAACGTTTATGAGGGAGGCGACTCCCTCAGGAATCTTCTTCCTGCGGTTGTAGCTTATCCCGGTCATCACGGTTTTTCCGTAGGAAACTTTCGTCTCACGCATGTTCTCCATCGCCGCCTCGGCGGCCTCAGCTATTCTGTCTGGGAGCTCCTCCACCCACGGCTCTATGAGTTCCCTCTGACGCTTAAGGGGGATTCCGAACTCCGGCCTCGCCTCAAAAGCCGGTCCGGAGTGGGTGTGAGTGCAACTCACCATAACGTTTTCACCCTTGATCCCCGTCGACCTCTCAATCGCATCCCTTATCTTCACGTAATCCCCCTCTGGCATGGGCCAGCAGAGGTCGAGGGCGACCACCGCGGCTACACGGTCATCCTCGATCGCCAGCACCTTCGCCCAGAGATCATCATGTATCCCTTCGGACACCCGGTAGAGATGCCCCAGTAAGGGTATTCCCGCTGGAGGAGTTATCCTGACCTTACCAACGCCCGCCCTCAAACCCTTTACACCTCGACAATCCGACGCTTGAACACTAAACATCAATCTCTCTCTTCATAAAAGCCTTGCGGCATCGTCTAATTCCAGCGGATTCAGCCGCCTTATAGGCCTCACCAGTACGTCTCCGCGGAGTCTCCGGAACTAAGGCTGACGCATAAGTTTACGTAGCTTCTCCGCAAAGACCTTCGCGAACTCTTCGATGCCCATCCGCGTTGGCTTGGGCTCGTTCACCGTGACGTAGCCGTCAAACCCTATAGCACGCAGACCCCTGAAGACGGACTCGTAATCCAGCCCCCTCGGATCGCCGAGCAAGCAACGGGTAAAGTATCGACCCTTATACTCCCATGTGTCCTCTTCGTCGGGACTCGCAACTCTTATGTTCTGAACCGATAACTGCCATATCCACTTACCGAGACGCTTCACGGAGTCCTCACCGTAGTCCTCCCCGGCCTCGAAGAGGTTGGCTGGGTCGTAGAGGATTCTAAAGTTCTCGCGGTTGATCTTCTCTAGGCTTTTAAGGCATAGATCGATCGTCTCGAAGGGTCCGCCCGTATGTATCTGGGTCGCCGCCACGAGGCCCATAGGCTTGAGGAGGTCGCATGCCTTCTGCATCCACGCGAGGTCTCCAACCCAGACCTTGAGGGTTTCGCAGTTCAAGGCTTTAGCTATCTCTCCGAAGCGTCTCAACCTTTGGAGGCCTGTCTCGTCGTTGGAGATTCTTGGAGGGGTTATGCATGAGACCTCAAGCCCCAAGTCGTCCGCTAACTTACGGAGCTTCGACGCCTCCTCCAACGTGACCTCATCGGTTATCTGCGTCGCCCGAAGTTCCACGGCTTCGTACCCACATTTCTGCGCGAACTCCATAAACTCGGGCACGCTCATCTCGCAGTAACGGTATCGAATCTCTATCAGTCTGCCAGAAAGGGAGAGTTTCAACCACACCACCCCCTGAACCCGGTCTTTCCTCCACCCTAATAATCCCGTCACTCTTCTCGGCTTTGCCGCTTATAAGCGTTGTTCCGGCGTGTCCGCGGCTCTCATCAGCTCGACGTATCCGTACCGCTCAAGTCCTTGGAAGAACTCAAGCAGCCTCACGTCTTTCACCTTAAGCTCATTCTCCACCAGCTCCTCGATCTCGGCGACGTTGCGTCTCCCGTCCGCCCAGCAGAGTGCGCGGAGTGAGACTCCTCCGGTTACGTTGTTGCGCCTGCACATCTTGCTCCATTCCTCCATCTCTTCCTCTGGTATGCGGGTCTCTAACATCTCGCCGATGACCTTCCGTTTCGGCACGTATCGTGAAGCTTCCACCTTGTACGGGGTGGGTTTCAGCTGTGGAGGTACGGCCTCCAATCCAAGCAGGCCAGCGCCCTGCTTAAATTGTAGATTCACGATCTCGCTTAGCCTTTCCTTGAGTTCCAGTAGTCTCCGGCGGGTTTGGGGATGCCCGTCTGGTATAAGCCTATGAACGGAGTCTATCGCCATCTCATACCGCGTCTGTACGTATCTTAGGGACCTCCAGAGCGAGTTGAGCCTTTCACTCCTCGATCTTCCATCCGTCAGGTTCACGGCTCTCCTGACAGCCTCCACCGTCTCATGTTCCGCCTCCAAGAATACTTGTCGAGCCAGCCAGAGGGCCTCCTCCTTCCCCGCCTTAGCTATGAAGTACAGGTATGTTGCGACTACGCGGCCTATCCACGCGAGTTTTTCGGGGTCGAGCTTATCCGGGGTGTCGCCGCATGTGTGGTAGTGTGTGTATGGGTACTCGATCAGGAGTGGGCACGGTATCCCTATCGTAGGGTCTGAGATCAAGTTGTCGCTGCGCAGATAAGGTCTCTCACGCCAGTTCAGAAGGGTCTTCTCCCTCTTCGACTGGCCTTCAAGTATCAGCTTGAGGAGGGTGTCCGTGTAAGAGCTCTGAGCATGAGGGTTACGTGAGAGTTCGAGGGGGGCTCTGCATACATGCTCCTTCCCCCCGACGCAGTCCAAGGTTATCCCTGCCACCACGTTCTCGAATATGTCGGGCCGCTCCACTAGGGCGGCCATCGTCCCCATACACTCGTAAGTGAAGAGCGCCCTTATCCCGCGTCTCGGCCGCTCCAGTCTCCCCTCCTCTATGAGCATGTTCAGGCACCGTAGAACCTCGATCGCGAGTCCGCAACCGCTCGCGTTGTCGATGGCTCCAACCTCGTACAAGTGGCCGTTGACGAGAACCTCCTCCTCCGTCCTTCCTGGGATCAGCCCGGTTACGACAGGTATCTCCCCATCATAGAAGTGAGCGTCCACCTTCGCGTGTAGCTTAACCTTCCCCTCTCTTCGGATGAGCTCGCGTAGCCACAGCCCCTGCCTCGGCGTCAACACGAACCCCCATATCAACTCGTCTCCATCTTTGATTCCCCACCCTCCCCTCTCCGTGCTGAACCTCTCCCACATCCTCACGTCAGGTATCTCCATTGGGGGGCGATAGTACTCGTAGGTTGGCATGTAGTCCGAGATTATGCCGATTGCACCGTGCTTCATCGCCTCTCTCCTAGAGTACCTCGCCGAGTCCGAAGTGAAGGCTATCTTCCCTTCAAGGTCGACTCCGTCGTAGTCTTCCGGCCTCCTTCCCCCCTTTATAACTACGAGCTCGGCCGTCACCCCTTCAGGCGGCGTTCCCTTGCTGTAAGCTATGAGGGAGCACGGGTCGTCTTGGTAGTTACAGAGCAGAACCTCGCCTCTATTTCCGGAGGGGAGCAACGTGAGGGTTGCGGACTTTGCGTCCCAGGCTTTAGGAACTATCCAGTCTCCATAGGTGCTCTTTCCGTCGGCTGGAACCATAAAGATTTCAGTCTCTATCCCGTACTCCCTCATCTTCTCAGCGCAGTACGACGCGGATTTATGGTGCTTATCGAAGGAGGACCACCTGTCATAGTTGTGGATGTTGGCGATTATGTTATGGGCGTTCTTCCCCGAAATGTACTGCGAGATTAAGTCCAAAACTTTCCTGTACATCCCGACAGCTCGCCTCACAGTTTCTTCCTCAACCTATACCTCGTCCAGAAGAATGGTAGCTTCGCGTCCTGCCACCCCATCTTTTCAAGGAGCTCCTCAGTTATGCCCATTATCGGCAGCTCCACCCCAAGCCACCTGTGACCCCTCGAGGAGGCAACGTACGCGAAGGAGTTGAGCACTTTCACCGCGTCTCCCTTCTCTTTCACGAAGAGGTAGGAGAGAGCCGCGAGCTCGCTACATGTCTTGTCGCTCCGGCCCACGGCTACTCCGAGAACATTCTCTTCCTCGGAGGTTACGAGTATAGCCTTCTCCGGGTCGTTCTCATAGGCCGCGAAGTAAGCGCTGGCAAACCTGAGCCATTCATCCTCGTCCCCCATAAATTCTAGGAGCATCGGCAGGTCGTCCAGCATTATCGTGCGTATACGGACTCCTTCAGGAATCGAGATTGACCTCCCGACGAGCTCAAGTATCATCGAACGTTCCACGTGTACACACTCGTATCCGTACTTCTCGTAGAAGGGGCGGGCGAAGGGGGTTCCCGTCTCCACGACGCGGATACCCTTCTCGCGGGCTCTATCCTCAACGGCCTTGAGTAGCATCCCTCCGATTCCGCGTCCCCTGTGGTTTGGGTGGACGGCTATCCAACCGATCGTTGCCCTGTCGCCTCTGCATCCTCCAACAACGAACCCCACAACCTCGCCGCGGCTGTCCTCGACGACGAAGAGGCATTCACGGTCGCTGATCAACCTTTGGACGATTCTCCGCCCCATGAGCCAGCCTAGACGGGCCGTTTCAAGGAAGGACTGGTTTGCTATACGTACGACGGCCAAGACATCGGACGGCCTCATCTCTCTGAGCTTATACTCCACCACCATAAACTACCTCCCATCCCTCAAAACTGAACCCTCAGTCCAATTACGCATCATTCCACTCTAAAATCCTTAATTATCACATATTACAATTTCCTTTTTGGTTCTTCCAGTGTAGGATTATTCGTCTAGCTCGGCTGGTGAACGTAACGTTCACAGGCGAGTATTAGGGCTAAACGCTTAACGTCCTTGCTCTCACGGTTTATCTTGTAGCAGATGGTCCAGACTTTGGGGTTGAACTGTGCGAGGCGCACGAAATCGCATAGTGCGGTTGAGTAGCCGGCTCCCCCGAGCACGCCTCCGGCGACCTTCGGGTTCTCGAGCGACCCGTTCCACATGACGTTGATGAAGGTGTTCGTCAGCCTACGCATGTCTTCGCGGTTAAAGATTACGCCCGCCTCATATGCGTCGATCATGAAGCCGACGTCCATGTCCGCGTAATGTGTGTGCTCCACGAAGGAAGGCTTCTTCCGGCCGTCCCAATCGGCAACCGGCTCGGCGTAGTACCACCAGTAAGCATCGTCCTTGACCCTGAGCAGGCTCTTAACCATCCTCGCCATCTTCGTTGCAACGTCGAGGTACCGCTCATCCTTCGTGATTTGCCACAGCTTTATTATCGTACGCCCGAAGGCTGTGTACTGGTTCATAGGAAGCGAGACCCGCTCCTTCCGGAAGCCTATCGGTTCCCAGACGAAGAGGCCGCGTCCACCCGGAAGCTCAACCCACCGCGCAGGCTTACCACCCGTCGGCTCACTCATCCACTTCTCAAAGAAGTGGCGTTCGAGGAATTTGAGGTAGGCTCGGGCGGTCTCGCCGTAACGGGCCTCCAACTCTTCGTCTGAGAGGACCGTTTCGATGAACCGCGCTATGGGCATGGTCATCATGCCGTCGTGGACAACGGAGTCGTACTCCGGCGCTTTCTGAGGAACTATGATGAAGGAGTCGCCGGGTTCAGGCTGTCCCGTGACCGTGAAACGTATCCCGCGTACCTGCGAGACAAGTTTACCCGGCTCGTAACGCTGGATTGGGAGCCAACGTAAACCCCAAGGGGGATGATGCGAAAGAAACGCGGGCATCTTCATATCTTCGTCGACGACGATGAATGTTCGTCTCGTCAAGAAGATTACGCGGAAACGATGGTTAACGGTGCGTGTGTTCCAAGGTTCCTTCTCAACGACCTCTTCAGGCACCTCGATCCTCCCAGTGCCAAGGTTCCCAGGCGCAGGAAACGCCTTATACCTCGCCGGTTCGGGTGTGTAGTAGTTCGTGTGCCAGCTCAGGTAGCCGTCGCCGTCATGGTCGGTCAGGAAGCAGAGCGCCGTGTCAACGTGCTCCTTGAAGGTGTCGAGCCACCTTGAGTCGCCTGTCGCGTAGAACATGTTGATCATCGCGTAGAGGATGTGTCCCTCACCCCACGCTAGGTCGCCTGAGTCGCCTG
>LUCD01000030.1 GCA_001593925.1 Candidatus Bathyarchaeota archaeon B26-1 | reverse complement strand
GACGAGAACGCTCCGCTCCATCTTGGCTGTGGATACGGGTGAAGATGGGTTTCATGGGTTGCTCGACCTCTCCTCTCTACACCTTTCATGGGAGGGTTTTATTTTGAGCTCCTTTCTTTCTTCAGAAGCAGTTTTCATCTCTTTTCGGCGTGAGTTATTGGTGCAGAACCGGTGGTCGAGTGGGGCGACTCCTTCTTTTTAGTGGTCGATTCCGTTATTTCTTATCTTGTTCAGAAACCTTTAAATTTTAAGCCCCAAACCTTACATACTAACCTATACTTTCTTACATCAACTCTATAGCCCTGAACTGCTTGGATAAAGGCGTCTTCCAAGATAATTCTATGGTGTCCAGTAAGCAAGAACAGCGCGCTTAATAAGTCCATAGGTACTCCGGGAATTTCACAGGTTTTCCACCAGATTCCTCTGATTTCTTTGATAACGGTATTATCATGCTCCATGCAGATGCTTCATAGACATTTATTGCGCTTCTACCGGTTCTAACCGAGTTTATGAATTCTGAGAAAACTATATAGTCTCCCCCTCCGTGTCCCAAACCTTTAGCCTTTTCCACCCAAAGCGGATGCTCAAATCTTTCAGCGTATCTCCAAAGATTCTCCCAGTCGCTTCCACTCTCACCCTCTATCCATATGAGAGGATCGTCACCCGACCATCTAGGCGACAGATACGCGGCTTTAGTTCCTTGAAGCAAGTGATGAGTTGTAGGAATGTGCGGCCGGTTAGAAGCAGTATCGTAACGAAGAAGAATTAACCGCTCCTGTTCAGTCCTAATTAACGTGACTACCATATCTCCCTGCCTCCAGAATCCTCTATCAGACCCGGGATGACTTAAACCAAATTTTTCTCTGACGTAGAGTGGTAACGCTCTGCTACCAGACGAGAAAGATGCTAACTCTAGAAATTTGTCCTTTACACCGATCCCTAACCATTTAGCTACTGGACCGACTGCATGAGTCGGATAGGTGTTTCCGGTGAGTTCTCTTCTTATTCTACCACGCCAAGTAAGCGTCCCGTCTTCCTTGAAATTTAGGCTTTTGCAGTCATGAATATAGTCGCCTTCCGCGTAAACTAGCTCGCCGAAAACTCCTTTCTCAACCATGTTCCAAACCATAAGATTAGGCCGGGTATACACTACGTTCTCAGCGAGCATGTAGATTAAATCGGTTTCCTCAACAGTTTTGATTAAGGGCTCTGCCTCATCCTCTCTCATAAAGGCCGCTACTTCGCAGAGAACGTGTTTACCAGCCCTTAAACACTTAATGGACTGTTCAGCGTGAAGAGGCATCGGAGTGGCTATGACGACCGCTTCAACCCTTGAATCATGCAGCAAATCCTTAAACGACCTGTAATAACTTATATTTGGGAACTCCTTACGAGCTAGACCTATCGTTTTATTGTTCTTGTCACAGGCGGCAACAACACGGACACGATCCTCCATTAGACGTGCCAACCGTAGATATGTAAGTCCCCTTCTTAACCCTACAACTCCGATCCTTAACATCTAAGCGCTTTCACCAACCGGGTGAGAAGGAATCCGCTAATTAAAAATTTACCGTTTGGGTTTGGGGGTTTAAATTTTAAGGGGGATGCCAATGATCACACGTGTTACACATTAGATCGTCACCTCATTTCAAGCCAAATTCTGTGAAGACATCCTTGAATTCCTTCTTAACTCTCTCTTTAAGCTGCAACACGTTCACTAGGAACTTATGTTTATTTAAGCTTGCCACACCCCATTTTTCAGGGTAGAACCTGTTCTTAACACATGTCACGATTGAGTGGTCCTCTGGATGAGACCTCCTCATGAATAGTTTACCATCCCATCTCTGGTAGAACTTCACGAACGGCGTTCGGACCTCCTCCCCGGTGCCGGCGTCTACCCTTTCCAAGTGATGCTCTGTGCTGATGCGGCATCTCCAGTTCCATGTTTTAGGCATCTCCTCGAACTCTCTCATGCTCAGGGATTCGCATAGTCTCTTCTGTAGCTCGACCAGTATCTCCTTCGTCAAGAGGTATCTTTCACGCTCTTCAAAGGTTAAGGTTTCAACGAATCTCACCTCAGACCTGAGCAGGTGCTTTAACCATTCTATCTGGTTGCTCCACGCAAGTGGTTCGAACCTCCTGTCGCGTTCCTCTTCATGTTGATCTATTCTCTGCCTAAGTCTCGGCGGGCATAGGAGCTCGTGCATTTTCTGATATAGTTCGCCTACCTCTTCCATGCTCTTCGGAACGCCGTGAAGCGCTCCCTTAAGCTCCTCAAGAGGTTCACCCCTTAGACCTAGACGGCTAACCCTCTCAATTATCTCCTCGCCATCTAACCTGCCGAACCATTTCAGCCACTCCGGAGGCTCGGCTCCTAGAAGCCTCCGCGTCCACTCCCAATAATGCCTAACATAATCAGGGGGCTCAACGTTCACGTATCCCATCGTAGCTTCCCCACGTCATCATCTCATTTATATTACGGTATCGCAACCATCTTCTCCTACCGAACTAATGTTCCTTTATCACGGTAAATTTTTGTGGTTGAACCTCTATCAATCTTAACTCTAAAGGGTTTGAAGGGTGTGGAGAGGGGAACCGCGCCGATGGCGGAGGCTTTGAGGAAGTTCAGGGACTTCATTCTTAGGCAGAAGTCCAACTTCCGCGTCCTCTTAGTTAGAGGTGTCTGTTCAAGTTTCTCCAAGGGCCTAACCCAGAACTACATTTCCATCTACGTGGTGGAGCTCGGGGCGGACACGATTCAGCTAGGAGGCCTGAACAGTGTCGGAAGCCTTGTTAACACATTCATCTCAGCCCCTATCGGGTGGCTCGCCGACCGCTATAGCCTGAAAACAGCCTTCCTTCTAGGTTTGATCCTAGAGGTTCTCATGCCTCTCTTCTTCGCGTTGGCTTGGAGCTGGGAGATGCTCGTCATACCCATAGTTCTCTCCTCCATGACCATGGTTACAACATTAACCATCGAGAGGGTTCTAACCGCGGACTCTTTGAAGGACAGGGACAGAGCCACAGGGTTCGGGGTTCTCATGACGTTAAGTCAGATACCGGTCATGATCTCCCCCATCGTGGCGGGGATCATCGTTGAGCGGCTTGGAGGAATATCGGCCGAGGCCATCCGCCCCCTCTTCTACATATCCTTCGTTATATCGTTACTCGCGTCGGCTTGGGCGTACTTCAAGCTGAGGGAGGTAGAACCAAGCCCAAGCATCCGCCGCGAAAGCTTCCTCAGCGGCTTCAAAAGGGTCTTAGCCGGCAGGTGGTGGTTGAAAAGGTGGCTCTTGGTGGAACTCTTAGGCTCATTCATCTTCGGGTCAACCCTACCCTTCATAACGGTCTACGCGGTTGAGGTTAAGGGTGCGGACGCCATAACCTTGGGGCTTATGGGATCGGCTCTAAGCCTCGTCTCAACGATCTTCTCCATACCCTTAGGGAGACTGGGTGACAAGATTGGGAGGAAGAAGACGATTCTCCTCCTGAGGCCGACTCTTTACCTGTCTTATATGCTTCTGGTCTGGGCTCCAAGGCCGGAGTTTCTGATCCTATCCTTCGCTCTCAGGGGGTTCCTGTGGAGCGCCACCAACGTCTGGATGTCCATGCAGATGGAACTCGTTCCGCGAGAGGAGAGGGGTAGGTGGGGCGGAACGATCAACACGTTCAGGAGCATCGTCAGGATTCCAGCCCCGATCATAGGGGGGCTCTTATGGACCTACGTTGACCCCTCGGTCCCCTTCCTCCTACTGATCCTAATCGACTCCTTGGTGAGGATGCCCATCCTCTCAACCATGCCTGAAACCCTAAACGAACTGGAGAAGGACGGGGGCATCCGGCCCTCAACCAGAAAACCTGATTGAGGGAGCGGTTCCCCTTCACTTATGAGCGAAGTAAACGGTGAAGGCTCCATCCTTACCGTCAACCCGGACGAAGCCGAAACGTTCAAACTGGACGACTTCCCCCACGTGTACGCCCCTAAAGTTCTCCTCCACAAGCCCGGAGGCAACAGACCCGTCCGGCATCACAACCTTGCATGGGAGCCCGCTTCCATCCGGTATCCAGTGGATTAGTGGGGCTCCCAGCCTCTTGGCTTCATCGTGGGCCTGACTGTGGAAGACCCCGACTACGCGTCTCTCTTCGAGGGACTCAACCTCGAAGTTGAAGAGGCCTATAAGGCGTATAACGGCTCCCTCCCTGAGGAGGTTGAGGTCCGAGTCCGAGATCAAGACCGAGGCCTCGCCGTTCACGGGTTCTACGTGGAGGCGGCGTGAACCGATCTCCGGACGGCTGGGGTGTAGAGGAATCTCAGCCGTGAAGCTCCGTGGAACCCCCCTAACTAGGAGCCTGAAGGGGTTCTTCACGAAGAAGTATCTCTTCGCCTCGGGGTCGATGATCTTCCTGTTATGTGCGTAGAGGTTCTCCCAGCTCAGAACTATATCGGAGGGTCTAGGCCCGATCTCGATTATCAGCCGCCTTATGGCCTCCGGCCTTATGCCACGCCTCCTCAAGGCCGCGAAGGTGGCGAGCCTCGGGTCGTCCCATCCCTTATAGAGGCCCCTCCTTACGTCTCGAAGTATCTTAGACTTGCTGAGGGACGCCCCTACGATCTTGAGCCTACCGTAGTGGATGGCTTCCGGGTACTCCCACCCGAGGTGACGGTAAAGATACTCTTGTCTCAGCTGGTTGGTCAGATGCTCCTTCCCCCTTATTATGTGGGTTATCCCGAGAAGGTGGTCGTCTATTCCAGCCGCGAAGTTGTAGAGGGGCCAGACCCTATATTTGTCTCCGACCCTAGGGTGAGGATACTTCCTCGTATCGATTATTCTGAAGGCAGGCCAGTCTCTGACCGCCGGGTTCGGGTGGTTCAAGTCGGTCTTCACCCTCATAACCGCCTCGCCTTCACCGTAGGACCCGTCGAGCATCCTCTCCCACCGGGCTAGGTTCTCACCGGGCTCCAGCCCCCTACATGGACACGGCTCCTTGAGCTGAACCCTAGCCCTGAACTCTTTTGGTGTACAAGTGCAGATGTAGGCCTTCCCCTCCTCGAGGAGCCTCTCGGCAAACCCGTAATATATCGGGATTCTGTCGCTCTGGATGTACTCCTCGTCCCATTTACATCCCAGCCAGAGGAGGTCCTCCCTAATCATCTCGAAGAACTCTAATGCCGACCTCTTCAGCCGGGGGTCCGTATCCTCGAGTCTAAGTATGAACTTCCCATTATACATGCGGGCGTACTCGTGGCTCAGGATTATGGCTCTGGCGGAGCCGAGGTGGAGGGCGCAGTCCGGGTTCGGAGCGAACCTCGTGACGACGCGGCCGTACTTCTCAACGTTGGGGAGCGGAGGCAACGTTATTTCTTTCTCCTTCTTCTCCGGGGTTTCGGCGAGGGCTTCAGGCCACCTCTCCTCGACGATCCTCCTCTGCTCCTTCGGGGTGAGGCTGTTGACGCTCTCGACAACCCTCTCAACGACCGGTACGAGGTCTCCTACCTTCACTCTCAACTCCGGCTTCTCGGCTAGGAGCCTGCCAAGCGTAGGCTTAACCTTGGCCTTCCCACCATGTTTTATGGCGTTCAGAAGAGCTATCCTCAAGACGTCTTCTTCGAGCTTCCTGTCCATTTTTAGGCGTCTCCCTTACAGGTTTTGGCGGAGATTTTATGCACGTCAGCCGAGCTTGGGAGTTAGATGCTCCTCTCGATGAGGAAGTCTGCAAGCGCTGAGAGCATCTCCTTGGCTTTCGACGGAGGCATAACCGCATCTACTTCGCTCCAGCTCTCCCTCCTCAACTTGAGAGCCAGCTCCCTCGCGTACTCTATGGCGCCGTACCTCTTGATTATCTCTATAGCCTCCTCCCGGAGCTCCTCGTCTCTGGTGTGCATGTTCAGAATCTCCAAGAGGCGGCTCCTGTCTTCTGGACTCGCCGTTTTGAGCGTATATATGACCATTAGGGAGCGTTTCCCCTCGGTTATGTCCATTCCCAGCCCCCCTTTCCCCTCAGCAAACTTGACGCCTGTTAAGTCTAGGATGTCGTCTTGTATCTGGAAGGCTACGCCGACAGACTCGGCGAACCTCCCAACCTTCTCGACGACGCTGTCCCCGGCTCCGGCTAGGATCGCCCCTATCTCAGCCGCCATCCTAGCTAGGGTGCCTGTCTTGTAGGTGCACATCTGGAGGTACTCCTCCACGGTGGCGTCGTCGGCGTTTGCCAGTCCTCTATGCCACGCCAAATCCGTGGCTTGCCCTAGGCAGAGGTTGACCATGCCCCTCACGAAGGAACCGTAAATCTTGTTGGACTGCTCCAACGTGATCTTCCTCCTGTTCTCTCTCAAGACGAGCATGGGGATGAAGTACATGGCTTGGGAGAGGTTTACTGAGATGTCGAGGCCGAAGATTCGGTACGTGCAGGGCTTCCCCCTTCTGAGGTCGGATTGGTCCTCTATGTCGTCGGCTATGAGCGTCCCGTTATGGATGACCTCAGGGATTATCGCGAAGTCTAGGAACTCTCCCGGTTCTCCTCCCAAGGCCTCGCAGACGAGGAGGAGGAGAGCCGGCCTCCACCTCTTCCCTCCCCTATCCAAGAAGTCCCAGAGAGGCTCGGAGATAGCCTTGGTTAGAGCCTCAAAGTCAAGCCTGTACAGTGGGGGGTCCAGCCTGAAGATTAGGGAAGACTCCCCGAAGCTTCTGGGTATGTACTTCTCGATCCTCTCGTCTACGGCTTTAGCCGTCCTCTCCAAGTAGTCCTTCAAGTCTTCGCGTAAACCCATCTCACCTCACCTCTACAGGGTTCATTTGTTGAGCCTCCGCCTCGCGTACAAGTCGGGTTCGAACCCCCTAGCCCGAAGCCACTCAGCAGTCCTTCCCGTGAGGACGAGCGGGACGCTCCTCAAAGCCTCCACGGAGCCCGCGCCTACGAGGAACATCACGTTCCTCAACTGGTCGATCAAGTCGTTCAGTAAGCCTTCAACCTCCTCCGCGCCTTTAAGGGCTGGAGCTAAGACCGGCGAGGCTAAACCGACCAAGCTGGCTCCTAGAGCTATGGCCTTAGCCGCGTCGTTACCGGACCTTATTCCCCCGGACGCTATTACCGGTATGCTGACCGACTGGACGGTTTCGACGAGGCTGACGGCCGTCGGTATACCCCAGTCCCAGAGGACCTCTCCGAGCCTCCGGGAAGAGTCGTTCCCCCGCCTCTTCGCCCTGTGATACTCGACGGCCGCCCAGCTCGTCCCCCCGGCTCCCGACACGTCTATACCTGCAACGCCGGCGGCTTCAAGCATCTTAGCGTCCTCCGCGGATATTCCCGCCCCGGTCTCCTTCACTATCACTGGAACCTCAAGGTTCCTCGCGACTCTTCTTATGCTCTCGAGTATACCCCTGTAGGTGGTCTCTCCTTCAGGTTGGACTGCCTCTTGGAGCGGGTTCAGGTGTATAGCTAAGGCGTCGGCGTCGATCATCTCGACGGCCCTCCTCAAGTCTTGGAGGCTGTATCCCTTCGCGAGCTGCGGGCCGCCTATGTTGGCTATGAGGAAGGCGTTCGGCGCCTTCTCCCTGGCGATTGTGAAGGTCTTCTCTAGGGTTGAGTCTTCTAGGGCGGCCCTCTGGCTTCCGACCCCCATTCCTAGGCCGAGCCTCTCAACGGCCTCAGCTATCGAAGCGTTTATCTTTAGAGCCTTGAGGGTTCCCCCAGTTATTCCCTCAACGATTATGGGAGCCGAAAACTTGTGGCCGAAGAGCCGGGTTGAGAGGTTCACGTCGTCCCGGTTGATCTCCGGCAAGGCCCTATGCACGAGGAAAATCTCCTCGAAACCCGTGGTCACGTTCCTAGCGTTGACCTCCTCTTCTAGGCAGATTCTCAAGTGGTCGGACTTCCTCTCCTCAGTGGGGCTTACTGGACGCCTCTCACTCCTTCGTGATCTCCGTTCCAACGAGTTCACCCTTCAAGGCGCTATAGACGTTTCCGGGCTTCAACGCGTTGACTATCAGGGCTTTGGCACCATGCTTGATCGGAGGAATCAACTCTAAAATCTTGCCCATCATCCCGCCCGTCACGTCCGTGGAAGACGAACCTCTTATTCCACCCCAAACCTCTTCAAGGTCTTTAAGTGTTAGGTGTCGTATAAGCCTAGCTGAAGGGTTGATCTTCGGGTCTTCCGTGTAGAGGCCGTCGACATCCACGCCCATGATTATGCGTTTAGCCTCGAACCTGACGGCGAGCAAGGCCGCTATCTGATCCCCCGAGAGAACAGTGAAACCCCTCTCCAAGTCTAGGGTTACGTCTCCGTAGAGGACCGGAACCAGCCCTAGGCTGAGGGCCATTCTTAGAGGCTCGTCGTGGATGCTGGCGACCCTGCCTCCCCTCGTAACCGTGAATGATGAAGGCGGCATACCGAAGGCTGGAACCCCCTCCTCAACCAAAGCCTCGACGACGAACCTGTTGAGGGAGACCATGGCCTCGTGGGTCTTCGAGAAGCCGATGAGCTGCTGGGGCTCCCTAAAGCCGTCCTTGATCCCGTATCTTTCAGCCAGCGGATGGCCGAAGCCTCCGCCTCCATGAACCAAGATTAGGGGGGAGACCCCGGCGTCCGAGACCTCTCTAGCCAACCGTCTTATAGCGGGCATGTTAGGGGTTAAGAGCGCCCCCTTCTCCGTTACCACTGAGCCGCCCAGCTTGAGTATGGTCAACCCTTCGGCGTTATCTCTCCTCTTCAATCCTTACGCCTTCCTTCGCCGTGGTTGCGGTGAAGGCCTCGCCCCCAGCCTCTTCTATGGCTCTCGCAACCTTTCCGAGGCCTCCGGCCTCCGTGAGGGCGACCATGCACCCTCCTCCCCCCGCTCCCGTCAGCTTCGCTCCTAAGGCCCCGGCCATCCTAGCCGCGTAGACGAGCCTCTCTAAGGGCAAGCTCGAGACGCCGACGGCTGAGAGGAGGCCGTGATTTATGTTCATAAGGTTTCCTAGGGCCTCTAGGTTTCCGGTCTCAAGAGCTTTCACGGCTTCAGCCGTGATCTTCCCCCCGATCTTCAGGATTGGCTCCACTAGGGACGGGTACTTCTCCTTCAGTCTCCTAACTCCCGCGACGAGGTCGCCTGTAGACCTAGAGAGCCCCGTGTTCCCGATGACTAGGGGTAGCTCGACCTTCAAGGCTAAGGGCTGGACTCCCTCGCCTCTGCGGTACATTAGTGTTCCGCCGTAGGTTGAGATGGCTGGGTCTATGCCCGAGGGGGTTCCATGGATAACCTTCTCGGCTTCGTAGGCCATCCGGTAAATCTCCTCCCTGGAGGGGTTTAGGTCTAGGACCCGGCCCGCGGAGGCGGCTGTGGCGACGGCGACGGCGGCTGAGGAGCCCAGGCCAGCCGCGACCGGTATCGCAGAC
The DNA here is from genome assembly GCA_001593925.1 of Candidatus Bathyarchaeota archaeon B26-1. Lineage (GTDB taxonomy): Archaea > Thermoproteota > Bathyarchaeia > Bathyarchaeales > B26-1 > B26-1. Next base: position 2,630 of record LUCD01000030.1, on the reverse strand, counting down.
TCAACGGTCACGTTTAATCCAAGATTCTTCCCCGAGAGCCTCCGGGCCTCTTCGATTACGACCTTTATGGGTTCCAGTCTCCTCTGGGCTTCCGCTCCACCCGTCTCAGCCTCGAATGTTCTCAGCCCTTCCCCGGAGTAGTACCCTGAAGCCCCCACGTTCTCGGCTCTTATGTAGATTTTGCCGTCGGCTCTAGGTTCGGTTGAGACGTAGGCCCGCCTCTCAACAGCCATGACTAAGGCTGGCTCCCCGTAAACGACGAAGTGCTCCCCGAAGAGTATAACCTTCGCCGGGGCTGAGGCGGTTACCCTCACAGTTCTTCCCAGCCCTTTACTTCCTGAACACGAGTGAGGCGTACCCGACTACCGAGGACCTGTCTCCCGTCACGTCGCCGCTCGTCTTGTACGAGAGGAGCTCAGCCTCCTCCGCTCCAAGCCCCTTAGCCGCCACCAGGAGGGCCGCGACGGGGCCGTACCCGCAGGCTGAGACCCTATGGGCCTCCAAGACCGAGTAGAGGGCGTTCTCATCCATCTTGAGCATCGCCTCTATGAGCGCTCTGTCCTTCCTCTCCGCGGTGCTCTGAGGCTCGTAGTGGGTCAGGTCTGTAGACGCTATTATGACCGCGTTTCTACCCGCCAACACCTTGGCCAAGGCTCGTCCAACCTCGCGGCTAGACTCCAAGTCCTGCATAAGGAAGCAGATAGGCACAAACTTGAAGGATGAACCGTACAAGTACTGTAGGAATGGGAGTTGAACCTCTATCGAGTGCTCGTAGGCGTGGGCCTCCTCGTCTATATCGATTATTCCGGATTCGCGGACGATCTCCTCCGCTAGGTCGGAGTCGACTTGGACATCTCCCAGCGGGGTTCTCCAAATCCCGCCCTTAACGGTCGCCAAGCCGCTACCCACACCGTAATGGTTAGGCCCCATAACCACGAAGACGTCGACCCGTCCGTCAACGGCGACCTGATAGTAAGAGTTCGCGGCGACGGGGCCTGAATACACGTATCCAGCATGCGGACAGACGAGCCCGACGATCCTTCTGGGGCCGTCCTCTGAAACTTTGGGAACCTCGCCGGGCCCAAACCTATGCTTGAAGCACCGCTCTATCTGGTTTCTCAAAGCCTCTTCTGAACCCGCATAGAAAGTTCCAGCTTGGCTTGGATACCTGACTCTAAGCGGCAATCAGCCATCTCACCGGCATATAATTCGATGACTACCCAAATAACGTTAATGGAGCGAGGCCTCTAGGACGCCGGGGGTTCCAGGTTTAGACGGGCCTCTGGACGAGTTTGACCTCAAACTCCTCTATGGGGATCGCGAGGTCGCCGTCGGGCGGTATCTCCCCCTTCTCACGTAGAAACTGCCTAGCTAGAAGCCAGTATATTATCGCCAAGGCTCTTCTACCCTTATTGTTTGTCGGTATGACGAGGTCTATGTTCGAGAAGTTGTTGTCAGTACTGCATAGGGCTACGACGGGTATCCCGAGGCTCGTGGACTCCCTGATCGCCTGGGAGTCCGCTCTAGGATCGGAGACTACGACTACGTCAGGCTCGATACGGCGTGGGTAGAGGGGGTTGGACAGAGAACCTGGGACGAACCTCCCAACAACAGGGATCGCTCCGGTAACCTCGCAGAACTTCCTAACCGGTTCACGGGCGTAGAGCCTCGCCGCCACAACCGCGATCTTTGAGGGTTCAAACCTGGCTAGAAACTTGGCCGCAACCTTTATCCTCTCATTCGTCTTCTTCACATCCAAGACGAAGAGGCCGTCAGGCCTAACCCTGTAAATGAAGGGCTCCATATCCTTCGTCTTCATCTTCGTCCCTATGTGTACTCCGGCTGAGAGGAGCTCCTCTTGGGGGAGGAGAAGCTCCTCCTCTTGGGTCTCCTCCGCTCCGTCCATCTCTTTTGATTCTTCCTCAGCCATCCTCCATTCCCCCTTTAAAACGTCAGCTTCGGCATCCTTGCTCTATCTCCGAGAGCCTCCTCGATCCGGATGAGCTCGTTGAGCTTCGCGGTTCTCTCCCCGCCCATTACCCCCGTCTTTATGATGGGGCATCCGAAGGCTACGGCTAGGTGGGCTATGTGGAACGCTGTGGTCTCGCCGGACCTGTGGGCGATGACGGGCAAGTACCCGGCCTTCTTGGCGGTTTCGGTGGTCGCCCAAGCGTCGGTGAGCGTCCCAACCTGGTTCACTTTTATTATGATGGAGTTTCCCGCACGCATCTCTATGCCTCGGCGTAACCTCTCAACGTTGGTTACGAAGAGGTCGTCTCCGCAGATGAGGCATCCCTTAACCTTCCCGGAGAGTTCCCTGAAACTCTCGAAGTCATCTTCGTGGAAGGGGTCTTCGACGTAGACGAGCCGGTACTTCCCGATTATCTCCCGCATGTACTCGAGCTGTTCCCCGGGGTCCCTCTTAACGCCGTCCCTAGCGTAGATGTACTTTTGCTCCTTAGGGTTCCAGAGGGAGGAAGCCGCAACGTCCAGCCCGGCTCTACACTCGAAACCGACCTCTTCGGAGACGGATTCGCAAGCCTCAACCAGGGCTTCAAGGGCCTCTTCGCTCGTCAGGTTCGGCGCCCAAGCTCCCTCGTCTCCCTTTCCCCCAGTGAAGTTCACGTCGA
>LUCD01000029.1 GCA_001593925.1 Candidatus Bathyarchaeota archaeon B26-1 | reverse complement strand
CGATCTTCCTTTGGCCTTCCCTCATCCAGCCTTCCCACCAGTCCTTATGCGTCTTCCTAGCGGACTCCGCCGCCGCCACCGCCGCGTGGCAGGCCTGAGCCGCAGCCTTCCCCGCACTCATCTTTAAGTCTCCTCTCAGGACTATCACTTGTTTGAATCTGAACCCAGCCATATTGAATAGGGCTCCACCCGTTCTTTTCAAGATTTGGAGAGTAGATGGGGATGCTTTCTCCTCGTTATTTTCGCGCCGAGTATTGGAAGCGTAGGCTTCTATACGTTTCATACCTAACAGTCAAAGGTTAATAGGGAGACATCAATATTTAAGGTGAACTTCTTTAAGATTACGGTTGTTGACATGCCTGTCGATCTAACAGCAATTTAGAGATCGTTATCTCTTCGAACATCTTCTGCACGTAGCGGTAAGGGAGGTCAGCGAGTAAAATGCCCTTACGACAGACGCGTGGAGATGAAGAAGGTTACGGAGTTCCTCACGGACGCTTAGTCAACACTAAACTGAAAGAGATTTAAGTATATGAGAAGCAATAAGTTCTTAATTGCGAGGAGCCTAATAGCGGACGAGTTCTGCTGATCTTTGGAGCCGGATCGATGAGGTGGAGGGGTCTTGGTCAGTAGGTTCGACTGCGTGTTGGCGGCGGTTCTCCACGAAGACCCATCGGTGACCCCTCAGATAATAAACTTCACGAACGAGATGGCGAAGTCTAAGTTCTCACCCTTTATTGAGAGGTCTAACCAAAAGATTGGAGATGACATCGAAGGCTTCGGATACGTGAAAACCGCAGAGGACATTAAGGGCTTAGAGAGAATCCTCAGGGAGGCCGAGTTTCTCGACAACTTTATGGTCGGTGCCGGTAGCGGAGGCTTCAAGGTTAGGAGCGTCACAGATGCGGGGTCGAACTGGCGCATTATAGAGTGGGAGACAGGGGCTGTATGGCGCGTGGGCACCAGTAAGAACGTCTGGACCAGGGAGTACCTCACGTACCCCATAACATCGGAGGAGGACCTCGAAGACCTTGAGCTTCCAGACCCAGATGACCCCACTAGATACGAAGAGGTAGAAAAATCCATAGAGTACGTGGTCGATAAGGGTTTCTTTCCCGTATGCAGCATAAATGGCTTCTTTTCAGGGGTCTGGTATTACCTTAGAGGCCCGTTAGACGTTGTCCTTATGGATATGTACCGGCGGAGAGAGTTCTACAAGAAGGTCCTAGCCATCCTAGGGGAGTTCAATCTTAGAGCCGAGAAGAACCTCCTCGAGAGGGGTGCGATGATGATCGGCTGGGTCGACGATTTGGGATACAGTAGCGGCACCTTCATGAGTCCAAAGCTCTACGAGGAGCTCATATATCCGTGGCACGTTAAGGCGATAAACCTCGCCCACAAGTATGGAGCCTTCGTCAACATGCACAGCCACGGAAACGTGAACGCCATAGTACCCCTCCTAGTTGAGGCTAAACTCGACGTGTTGAACCCGATAGGGCCCACAGACAACATGAACCTAAGAGACTTGAAAGAGAGGTATGGCGACCGATTATGCCTCCAAGGAGGTCTAAGCAAGGAGATCGGCCTCATGAGCCCCGACGAGCTGAGGGAGCATCTGATAGATAGGATTCGTATAGGAAGTCCAGGCGGAGGCTTCATACTCGGCTCCGAAGGCGGCATACCATACGAGATGAGTGTCGAGTGCTTCAGGGGGCTTATCCGTCTGAGCAGAAGGTACCGCAAGAATAAGCCTCCATAACCCCGCCTAGTGGAAGGGGAAGCCCTTTGCTCACAAAGTTCAAGAAGAAGTTCCAGTCTTGGATGGTTATTGAGGCCAGACTGGCGAGGGATGCGGGTTTAACTCCCAACCATGTCAGTGCGGTTGGGGTTCTCCTCGCCTCGGCGTCCGCACTCTCATACTGGATGTCAGGCGTACACCTTTACATGGGCAACCGTGAACTCCTAATCGTCTTAGGCTCTATCTTCCTCCTCGCCTCGGGTTTCTGCGACGCCTTAGACGGCGCCTTGGCCAGGCTTCAAGGTCGAGCGACGGTTCTCGGAGGCTTCCTAGACTCTCTCTTTGACAGGTACGCGGATGCAGCTATCTACTGCGGCCTCATCTTAGGTGGGCTCTGCGACGTCTCGTGGGGGTTGACGGCTTTGGTTGGGTCCCTGCTCGTCAGCTACGCGAGGGCGAGGGGTGAAGCTGCCGGCGTCTCGATGGAGACTGTGGGTCTTGTTGAGCGGGCTGAGAGGCTCCTCATAATCGCCGCCGCGAGCTTCCTCAACCTTCTGTGGAGCGGCTCCTTGAGGTGGGGTGTAGCCGCTCTAGCAGTGCTGACGAATATAACCGTTGTCCAACGCGCGGTCTACTTCTGGAGGAAAACCGCTTCTCAGAAGAGGGATTCCCATTAAGTCTTGTTGAAAACGCCCTAACTCAGCTGAGGAACGTGCTCAACGCCTCCTTCGAACTCGAAACTTCCTCTCGTTCTTGGACCTAACTTTAACTATGCCCCTGTGAACCGCGCATGAGACACAGTAGTACCTCGTCTCAACGGGGCTGGCCATGTACGCTCCCTTCTGCTGGAGCTCCCTAGCCAAGACGGGGTCGACTATGCTGAACCTCCTCGTGACCTTCTTGGCCTTATCTCGCGGTACGAGCTCCCCGCATATACTGCACTGGACGTAGTTGCTTCTCCCCTTGGAGCCCTTCGACCTACCCCTACTCTTACGTTTGTACGGCATCCCTAACCAGCACCGGAGGTTATATGAAAATATACGGGAAGAGACTGATATATTCTTATAGTTTATTGTGTGGATGGGCCTCTATGTTTGATATCGTGACCCTCGGCCACTTCTCCATCGACATAATAGAGCTTGGCGCTGAGCCTCCAAGGAGGGCCCTCGGAGGCCCTCCAACCTACGTCTCCCTAGCCGCTAGAACGCTTGGAGCATCCGTCTCCGTGGTCTCGAAGGTTGGGGGAGACTTCTCTTGCGAGTACAGGAGGTGGCTTGAAACCCGAGGGATAGACCTCTCCCCCCTGAAGATCGTTCCAGACGCTCAGACAACGAGCTTCCTGCTGAAGTATACTCGTGGCAAGAGGAGGCTGAGGCTTCTAAAGAGGGCTCCACCCATAGAGGCCGAGGACTTACCCGACTGGCTACACGCGAAGATCATACATGTGGCTCCCATAGCCGGTGAAGTCGGCGGAGAGACTGTGAACAAAGCGAAAGGCCTCGCCGGAATCCTCTCGGTTGACCCGCAGGGTTTCGTTAGGGCATTTAACCATGAGGGGTGGACAAGGCTTACCGCCATGAGGAACCCAAAGATTCTCAAAGCCTTCAGTATATTCAAGGCTTCTGTTGAAGAGGCTGAGGTTATAACGGGTGCCTCTAACATCAGCTCAGCCGTCAGGAAGGTTCACGGGTTCGGCGTGGAAATCGTCATTTTAACTATGGGGGTTGAGGGCGCCCTCCTCTCTCGTGGAAACGGAGCCTACAAGGTTCCTTCTTGTAAACCCGAAGTCGTTAGGGACACGACGGGGGCCGGAGACGCGTTCATCGGAGCCTTCCTAGCCGAGTACCTGAAGGGGAGGGACCCTGTCTGGTGTGCCTGCGTAGGCTCAGCAGCTGCCTCCATAATCATAGAAGATGTAGGCCCCTCGATCCTTAGAGACCGGAAGGATGTGTATGAGAGGGCCCGCGGGGCTTATGAGGGCGTGGTCAAGGTTTAACGCATTTTAGAGCGGCGGTTATTCCCTGTTCCTCCTAGAAATAGATTTAAGGCCGTTTGGACAGCTCCACTCTCAAGTTTCGCGGGTGGGCGATTTGGGCAGAGTCGGCAAGGGTGTCAAGTGTAGCGTTCAGGGTTGCGGGAAGGAGGCTGTTCGATCCCTCCCAGTCGAGAAGGTTGCGAAGGCGGGATTGAAGGTCACCGGTTCGAGGAGGGCTTACCTCTGCAAGGAACACTATAAGGATTTCAAGAAGGCTACGAAGCTGGAGAGGCTAGTGGACAAGTGGCGGTATAGAGCCCGGTGAGCCAAGCCGAAAGAGTAATTAGCAGTTTTATTCCACCAATTTTTGGGGTGGACGAGGTGGTCAAGGCCCTCTATCTGGAGGACAGTTACCTGAAGGAGTGTGACGCTCAGGTCACCTCGGTCAAGGACGAGCGCTACGTAACCTTGGATCAGACGATCTTCTATCCCGGGGGCGGAGGCCAACCATGCGACACGGGGATCATTAAGAAGGGAGAAGAAGTCTACAATGTTCTAAGCGTTAAGAAGTCTGAGGGCGATATTCTCCACGAGGTCGATAGAGCCGGACTCAAACCCGGAGACAAGGTTCACTGCATAATCGACTGGGAGAGGAGGTACAGGCTTATGAGGAGCCACACGGCCGCTCACGTCTTTGCCTCCCTCCTATGCAGAGAGACCGGGGCGCTTATAACTGGAAACCAGCTCGGCCTAGAGCGGATAAGGTTCGACTTCAACCTTAAGGAGTTTAACCGGGAGCTACTTCGGAGATACATAGAGAAAGCGAACGAGATTCTAAAGAAGGATATACCGGTCAGGTGGTATGAGGTTCCTCGGGAGGAGGCTCTGAAGATACCCGGCGTAATACGGATGGCGAAGGCTCTCCCGCCGAAACTTCCGAAGCTGAGGCTCGTCGAGATCGTTGGGGTTGACATAGAGGCCGATGGGGGAACCCACGTCAGAAACCTCAGGGAAGTCGGCCAGCTGAAGATGTTGAAAGCCGAAAATAAAGGAAAGAATAACCGGAGAGTTTACTTCTCACTCATACCATGAACCGAACTGGGCGCCCTTCAACCTTCCCCTTCAGAGCTCCCAGCTCTGAGAGGACGGGCATCTCCCTGATCATCTCGTCGCTCAGCTTCTCCCAGACGATCCCGCCGGGGCGGCTGTGAACCCTCTCAACGCGGAGTATCCTGCTGGGGGTGATTATGGCGTCTACCACGAGGTCGTGAGGTTCTAAGGGAGCCCACTCCACGATCTGGACGTCGTGAACGGTCGTGAGGACTGGGGTCTCCTCTTCTATGAGGCCCAGTTCTCTCAGGACTGCGTACTCTATCTCGCTGTAGCCCCCGCCCTTCCCAACCCGGACGCCGTCTCTGGAGACGGCTACCGACCCGACTACTACGAGGTCAACCTTGGGCAGCTCACTTAATGGGCATAGTTTCCCGTACTTGAAGGCTCCCTTGATCGTGGACGCCTTGAAGTAAAGCCGTCTGGGTATCTTCTCAGGGTCAAGGAGAATGAAGCCTCTCTTAAGCCTCGGAGTCGGCATTATGAGCGCCTTACCGTTCAGGAGGGCGAGTCTTCTAACCATGGTCTGAGGAGAGTCGGGGTTGACCTTAACGGTCTCCGCGTTCCGGAATTCAGGTTGGCTGGCAAGCCTCTCAGCGGCTCTCTCAGCCCCCACGAAGTTAGGTATCCTCCCGAAGACTGGACGCGGAAACTTGGAGATTCCGAGCTCCTCCATAACTCTCCATACTCTCGTCCTTATCGACTTCTTCTCTGGCCTGTAAGACCCTTGGACGCTTTGAGAGGTAACTCCGTAGTGGTTGATCTTGCTCGTCTCTAGGTCTTCTGGGAGGCTAGGCAACGCCGCAACCCCTAAGGTTCAAATAAATGTTAAATAATTAATAAGTAATTGTTAAGTGCTGGCTATAGTTCTGTCTGTGGGAGGGGTTGGTGATGGTGAGCAAGAAGAAGTTGAAGGAGTACGAGGAGAGGATAAAACAGGCTTTGGTTATCTTAGGTCAGATTTCCGAGGACACCACGACGCCCCGCAACATCAGAAGGGCCGCCAAAGAGTCTATGGACGCCCTTCAAGTCACAGAGTACACCCCTGCCGTTAGAGCCTCGAACGTCATCTCGATCCTTGACGAGATACTTCAAGACCCAAACATGCCGCCTTACACGCGTGTTAAGCTCTGGAACGTTATGAGCCTACTCGAGGCGATAAAGGATTAGTCCAAGATGCCTCAGAGACTCAAATGGAGCCGCGGCCCAGTTCTCGAGAGTTAGACGGGCATTTAAGGCTTACACACGTCCATAAAGGGTCTTCTTCCAATTTAGTAATTTTAATATGGGTGTCTCTCGTTTTAATTGTGGGTGAACCCTTTTAGAGATGTGGTTAGGCTCATGGTGAGAACTCGGGAAGGGTGTCCGCGAAGGATTCTAGGACTGAGGTTCTCAGTTTTACTGATGGTGTACGTAGTTCTAAGCGTATGGGTCGTCGGTGTTCAAGCCCAAATCCCGCCAAAAGGAATCTACACCTACCAGATAATCGTGAACAACGACGGTGAAGCAGTCGTAACGATCAACTATACAAGCACCTTGGCTTCAGGCTCCTCATGGGTCTTCGTCCCTAAATTTGAGAGATGGGAAAACGAGATACTGCGCGGCCGCATAACCGAGTGGAACCTCGGAGACACGGAAGACTTTGTGGGGATCGACTACTACTTCTATAGCGTGTTGAACTTCACTTTTGAGGGTGAAGACCTCGGGGAGTCCGGAAGCATCTTCGAGATGATCATACGGTTCAACTTCACAACCGCGGCCGTGATAATAGAGCCTGAGGGAATCTTCTATTCGCCCCAGATCGGCTTCGAGGAACACAGCCGCGGAGAGGTCGAGATAAGCTTTCCACAAGGCTTCAGCATAAAAAAGGATGAAGCCATAATCATAGGAAGCCGCGAAGTATACTCGATCCAGCTCAAGAAAGGGAATTACGTCCGTTCCGAGCTGCGCACCAACCTGGCCCGTGTACAGATCGGGTTTGAAACCGAGAGTAAAGAGCCGGAGATCGTGACGCTTACCGAGGGAGAGTTCACGTTCAAGACTGTTCCGAGGTATGAAGAGTACGCTTGGGAGATTCTGCATCTCTACGGGAGGATATACGGTAACCTCACAGCCCTCTTCAACGTGAACTTAACCGATATAGAGATAGAGTTCTTCATACCGGACTTCAATCTTCTCATGGCTATTGGGGGCTACATCCCCTTCACGGGAGGGAGACTAGGCAACATTCACATCAACGTCTTCTTCACCCGTTTCGCGGAGGGCTACGTTGAGGTCGCCGCTATACATGAGCTCGTCCACCACTTCCTGTGGAAGGCTGGATTCTCGCCTCAAGATTTCCTCTGGTTCCATGAGGGGATGGCCCAGTATGTCAGTATAGAGGTGGCGATGGAGCTGGGCTATGAAGGCGCGGAGATGATCAAGCAGAACCTTGAGAACAGTGTGTCAGACCTCCTAGGCATATATGGTACCAACTTCAATTTCCTACTCAGGTGGACCCCAAGGGTACATCCAGCCGACGTGGGAGCCCTCTACACAGCCGCTTACTACGTTGTCAGTAGGCTGGCTGAACACTTCGGAGGCCTCCCATACTACGCGCGGTTCTTCAAGCTGGCAAGCGGCGCGCACATCACCAACAAAAACGTGCTCGCGTATTATCTGAGCCTAGCAGCTAACGAGTCCGTCGCCCCGATTCTTAACGGCTGGGGATTCAACGTAGAAGACTTCTACTTAAACCCGGAGTCTTTCACCCTCGTCGGGAAGATCATAAGTAATCTCAGCCAAGTATACCAGCCCTACCGTTTCTTAGCCGAACAGTTCTATAGGCTAGCCCTCAAAAGCCTCTGGAACAACAACTTGAGCAGGGCAAACCTCTACCTCATGATAGCCGTTCTCCTCGCCGAGTCTGCGCCTCTACTGACCGTTGCAACATTCGCGGCGGCCCTACTCTCCGCAAGCCTACTCATCTTGGAGAGGAAGGGCCTACTCAAGGAACGGGAACCCCCCGTCATCGAGACCATAGAGGACGGTTCAGAGTATTCCTTCACCTTTTAGGTTTTTGAACACCTCTTCCCTGTAGGGCTGAGCGGTACCTCTCCCAAGCCTTCTCGTTGACCTCCCTAAAGAGGTTGTTCCCATGAGAGTCTAAAGCGACTATGAGGGGGCCGAAGTCCTTGACCTCCAAGACCCAGAGGGCCTCGGGGATTCCGAGGTTGAGCCATTCAACGTCTATCACCCGTGTGATGTTCCTTGCCGCTAGGACTGCGGCTCCCCCAGTGAAGGCTCCGTAAACAGCGCCGAACTTGGCCATGGCGTTGGCGGTCTTGGCTCCCATGCCTCCCTTCCCTATAACCATGCGGACGCCGAGCCTCTCGATGACCGTGCTCTCGAAGGGCTCCATCCTCATGCTTGTGGTGGGTCCCGCCGCCAGCACTGTCCACCGGCCGTTCTCCTTCCTCACGAGGGGGCCGCAGTGGTAGATTGGGAGACCGTGGAGGTTGATGGGTAAGGGTCTCCCCGCTTCGATCAGGTTCAGCATCCTCTTATGGGCGGCGTCGCGGGCCGTTACGACCCTCCCCGACAGGTAGACGACGTCTCCGGCCTTGAGCCTTCTAACTTCCCTCTCTGAAAGCGGTGTTCTAAGCCTAAAAGTTCGGCTCATAAACCTTCAGGCCTCCTCAACCCTGTGGGTTAAGTACTCAACGCTTCCGTCTGGATGTATCCTGGCTGAGGCTCTCCGGGCGGCCCAGCACTGGAAGGCCACGGCTACCGGGTACGACGCCGGATGCCTATGCGCATAATTCACCTTGACGGCTAGGGTTGTGAACTTGCCTCCGAGTCCCATGGGGCCGATTCCGAGAGCATTTACCTCCCTGTAGAGCTGCTCTTCGAGGCTTGCGATCGTTGGGTCCGGGTTCGGCTCGTCGAGAGGCCTTAGGAGAGCCTCCTTCGCCAAGTTCATCGAGATGTCGGCTCCTCCCCCAACCCCGACCCCTATGATCGTTGGGGGGCAGGGCATCCCACCGGCCTTCAAGACGCTCTCGAGGACGAACCTCTTCAAACCTTCAACCCCGGCGCTGGGGGACAGCATGGCTAGGGTGCAAGTGTTCTCAGAGCCGCCTCCCTTCGGGAAGGCTGTGATCTCAAGGTGTTCCCCGGAGACGATCTTCCATTTCACGTATGGCAGAAGCCTCCCAACGTTGTTGCCGGAGTTTTCCTGCGTGAAGGGGTTGACGGCGTTTGGGCGGAGAGGTATCTCGTAAGTCGCCCTCTCAACCGCCCTCCTAAGCGAGGGTTCAACGCGGTTCAGACCCTTGAAGTCGGCTCCGGCCCTAATGTAGAACGTTATTGTACCTGTGTCTTGGCAGATCGGCCGGTTCAGCTCCTCGGCCAACCTTATGTTCTCGACTATATTTTTCAGATGGGCCTTCCCGATCGGGTTCTCCTCTTCCCTCCACGCCTGTTCAAGAGCCCTCTTCACGTCTGAGGGAAGCCTGACAACCGCCAGCCTCAGAAGTTTAACGGCAACTTCCTCTACGACCTCTTCAACCCTCAAGGAGCCGGCCACCTTCCCTCTAAGATTTCTGGTCGTTCATCCTAAATAGGGTTCCCTTGAAAGCGTCATCCATTGAGGCTTCTCTAGCTGGGCGGTTACGTCGAATAGTCTCCAACGGCGCCTCCCAGAAGGGATAAATTTATCTAAGCCCATCCTCATTTGAGAGCGAGGGTGGATGTAGGGGATTGCCGATCACCGACCCGATCAAGAAGAGTATCGCCCAGAAGCGGAGGCTCTACCTCAAAATATGCCGGGACTGCGGGGCTAGGAACGCCCCCACAGCTGAGAAGTGTAGAAAATGCCGAGGGAAGAACCTCCGTTGGAAGAGGAGAGAGAAGACCCGGTAGGGTTCCAGACCGGAATTAATAGCCGGACCACTCAATATTCTTCTCGGAGATTTCCCTCCAACACTCCCGGCAGATCGGGAGGAGCTCGCCGTTATAGTATATTGTGAGCTCAATGTCTGTGTTTCTACAATTCTCCTTCCAGGGATTTCTGCAGTGGATTCCTGCCTGAGACGCTTCTATCTCTGGAGGCGCCTTAACCTTTCGGCCGGCTTCGAGAGTCGACGCCTCAGCCTTCGACTTGGCCCTCTTACGCTTCTTGCGGGGAGCCTTCGGCCTCCTCTTAGGGTAGCCGACGCTCCTTGAGGCCTGCCCCTCGAAGGTGAATGAGAACTCCGTTTCAGGCACGGGCACAAAAAAGTCTGGTGGGGTGGACTCCTTCAATTCTTCGACTGAGCTTGACACGCCGTCCTTTAGGGATCGTATGCCTTCGATAAGTATTCGGCTCTTATCGTCCCATTCGCCGTCACCGACCTCTCCGAGCAGGTGTCTACACCTCAAATCCACGAGGAGAAGTTCGAGAACCTTCACGCACTCCTCCACACTCGACGAGTGAAGCGACCTCTCCTCCTCTAGAGACCTCTTCAACGATCGAATCTTGGATGAGAGGCTATTAAGCCTCTCACTGAGCTGGGTATAAGCCTCGGGGGAGACCCTTCCGGAGGCGAGCAGACCCTCTAAGACCTTGCCCCGGTTCTCGATCGACGCCAGCTCAGCCTCGAGGCTACGAAGCAACCGAGAGAACACGAGCCACCCCACCTGCTGGTAAGTAAGGCGTGACCCTAGAGATTAATTTTCTTAACATTCACGTATATCGTTACATATCATCTCGAGGCAATCTTCATCCGGCTCTGGGTAAACGTCATTTTAAAAAAGAGGAGCTAAACGAGTGTCGTTTAACTTTATAGTGATAAAGACTCGTTTTTGAGTGTTCATCTCTTCAGGGTATTCTTGGATTCGATTCCATAAATTTTTCCATCTCTACACCTAGTTCTCTAGCAACCTTAACGATCTCCGCCCACGTCTTCTCTGGGACGTGAATTCCCTCCCGGAGCCTTCTCTTTCTGGTCTTGTACTCGATCTCTCCGGGCGTCATTATACTCTTGAATCCGGGTCTAGGCTTCGACGACCTCACGGCCCTTGCGAGCTCACCGACCTCACGTTTAAACTCTTCCAGTTCCATGAACGCCTCAACCTTTATGGCCTCCATGAAGACGCCGTTCCCTCCCCGAAACTTTTTGCTGTAAGAGTATCCGGTTCCTGAGAGGATTCCGCCCAGAACCTCAACCGCGAGGCCGAGGCTGAAGCCTTTATATCCGACCTCCCCTCCCATAGGCAGGATCGCGCCTCCCTCATAGAGGGCGTTAGGGTTCCTGGTGAGCCTACCCTCCTTGTCAACTATGCATTCGTAGGGGAGGTCTCTGCCCTCGTGGCTCTTCACCCTTATCTTCCCCTCCGCGCAGATGCTGGTGGCTATGTCGATGACGAAGGGTATCTCCTCGTCCGTGGGGAAGGCGAAACTCATGGGGCATGTGCCGATTCTCCGCTCCATCCCCCCGTACGGGGCCACCATACATATGGTGTTCACGAAGGATATACCGATCATCCCCCTCTTTGAAGCCATCAACGTGTAGTCGGAGAGCCTCCCAACGTGGTTGCAGTTCATGGCGCAGACCACACCGACGGCGTTCACCTCAGCCTTCTCTATGGCCTTCTTCATGGCGACTGTTGCCACGACTTGGCCGAACCCCAACCTTCCATCCAGCAGAGCCGTGGTCGGGGTCTCCCGTAGAACCTCAACCTTGACACCGGGCTTGATCTTCCCCTCCCTTATACCTTTGACGTACTGGAGCACCCTTATTATTCCATGCGAGTCGTATCCGTCAAGGTTGGCGTTCACAAGCCTCTCAGAGACGAGACGGGCCTCGTCGACGGGCACACCTGCCGCCTTGAAAATCTCGAGAGCAACCGTTCTGAGGCTCTCAGCAGTGAGTATCGGCATAGTCCGCTCCTCACCCCCTTCCACACCACGGATGATAATTGCTGATATGCCTTAAAAGGGTGTTCAAGGCGGGAATATTCGAGAAAAATCTTCTTCTCTTCCAAGATCATTCGACGAGTATCCGGGTTAATTCTTCGAGTTTCTCGGCAATGGCTTCCAGCCTATCGATGATCGTGTTTAACCTCTTTTCATATTCTGTGAGGGTTATCAGGAGCAGGTCCATGTAATTTAGTGGTTTCGAGAGTTCCGCGTCCTTGTCGATCTTTGACACTGCGCTTCACCTCCCTAAAGTTTCGGGTACGTATATTTAAAACTGGTGTAACCGTGTGAGGGAGGACGGTAACCTTGTAGAGCGGGTTCTA
>LUCD01000028.1 GCA_001593925.1 Candidatus Bathyarchaeota archaeon B26-1 | reverse complement strand
AGGGCCGAACGGTCTTGGGAGCCTTCATGTGGCGTTCCGCGACGAGGCTATAAAAGTTCTCCGGTATATTCACTTTAACTCCCTCTCCCTCGGCGATCTCTGCCACTATCTCTGGTGGAAGGCCGTGAGAGTCGTAGAGTTCTATGAGGCTTTCGGCTGTGACCTCAGCTGCGCCTCTCCTCTTCCCTTCTCGAATGATCCTCTTAACGAGGGCTTCTCCCTTAGCTATGGTCTGTTCAAACTTCTTCAGCTCAGCTGTGAGGACCTCCAGAATCTCGTCATGCATCTCTTTCAAATGTGGAAAGTCTCTGGACCAGTAGTCGATCTGCATCTCGATCAGTTCGGGCATGAGGTTCTCCAGCGAGAGGGTTCTCAGAAGCCTATAAGTCTTCCTCACCATGAGTCTGGCTATGTAGCCTTCCCGGACATTCGAGGGTATGACCCCCTCCGCCAGCAAGAACGCTAAACACTTTGTGTGGTCTGTGACCGTGAAAACGTTCACTAGAGGCCTGAACATCCCGACGAGTTCTTCCCGGTTCATCCCCGTTCTCTCTTTGATGAGTCTCCATCCTTCAGGCCTGCCTGATCCTGTGGCAACGTTTATGAGGTTCGAGAGTTTAGATACCTCTGTTAGTAGCCTTTCATCGACGCTGGTTATGCCGGCCTCCTCCATGATCTTGCTGAGAACCTCGCCGTAGACCGCGTGGAAGCAGCTCACGGCTCCTTGAGATAGCCACGCGTAACGTTCGATGCCGTATCCCGTGTCAACGGTCTTTATGGGGAGCTCGATGAATCTCCCGTCGACGGTCTTGAACTTCATGAAGACTAAAGTCGCGATCTCTAGGCCTCTTACGACGCTTTCTAGGTCTGGTCCAGCGTTTCCCCCTCCCGACCAGACGCCTTCCTTGTAGATGATCTCCTCGGACTTTACTCCGAGCTCTTTGGTTACGAACTCGTGGTGGTAACGGACTGTTTCGTCTTTCCAGTAGATTTCTTCGCCTTTCCGGTTGAAGGCGTGGTGGCCTCCCATCTCGAAGATTGTAAGGTGCCTCCCAAAGGTTGGTCCGGCGTTGTCGACATCTAAGAAACGGACGCATGGTTGACTTATGACGAGAGGGTTGGCTGGAGGCGGTATTACGCCTTCGGTCACGTAGGGTTGGAAGTCTATTATGCTGGCGTTTGTGAAGTAGAGGTCGTCCCTCCACCTAGCAACTATCGGGTAGGGCTCGATCCTCTTATGCCCCTTTCTCTCAAAGAAGGAAAGGAAGGCCTCCCTAACCTCTTCATGTGCGTAGCCTCTCCTGGTGGGAGAGGCCCCTATGAAGGTGTACTCTGCGCATCCCTCCTTCGTTGCTTCGCCGCAGAGGGTCTGCTCTGGATTCTGAGTCCAGAAATACTCTCCGCATCTAGGGCAGAGTTTCCTGACGTACCCGTACTCGTCGAAGAACGGTACGTGGTACTCTTCTTCACCGAAGCGCATCTACACATCTCACCAGTTATAGAGACTGATCTCCTAAACTATTTGCGGTTAAGTGACTTAAAAAGTGTGATTCGTCTCCTTTACCAAATAGTTTGAGGAAGATCAGCCGAAGAGGGCTCCAAGCCCCTCTAGCGCTTCTTCCTCCTTCTTCTCCTCTTCCTCCTCTTTCTTCTCTTCTTCTGCGGGTTTCTCCTCGACGGAGGGGGCTGGAGCAACCGCGGCGGGAGCTGCCGTGAAGGACGAGGCTGACTTCAACACTTCTTCTATGTCAACGGCTGAGATCGCCGCTACCAAAGCCTTGACTCTGACCGGGTCCACGTTGATTCCAGCTGTCTCGAGAACTTTGGTCACGTTCTCTTCATCGATGGGTTTCCCAGCTTTGTGGAGGAGCATCGCGGCATATATGTACTCCATCACTCTCCACCTTTTTATCGGCTTAAGACTTATGGCTTCTTCAAAGATGGTGAATCTTATACTTAAATTTGTCGGATGCCAGAGGCTTCTGGGACGTGCCTTTTTAAATCTTACGATCTGCATCTTGACGCCGAAAATGTTCCCCGGGATTATTCTATGGAAATTTATTAAAACGCTCTTAAATTTCCAAATTTCTTAATTTAATGTGGCTTTTTATTAATTTTTCATGGGACTTTATCGATTTAGTTGATAAAAAAGTTAACAAAAAAATTTATATATCTTCTTGTTGATAATTTATTTTGCAAGAAATCAAACTTATTTATCGCCATGGAGGTGATGATCATGGCCGTGTTAAATGCGAAAGAAGTGGAAACCCTCCAAATAGAGGAGATGCCTGAACCGGAGGGAGAGACGAAAAACCTTGCGGTGAAAACGGAGACGATGGAAGACTCGATACGAAGGGTAGAGAAGGAGGTCGACCAAATAAGGGAGGACATCACAGCCTTCAAGTCAGCCCTATCGCAGGAGGTCGGAGACCTCAGGGTGAGGCTGGACGAACTCGGCGTAAAGACAAACATAAGGCTCGAGAAGGCTACGAACAGGTTCTCAACGGAGATCGAGAACCTCCAGAAGAGCTTGGACGACATAGCTGAGAGGGTTGAACGGAACAGGGAGTTAGCGAACGTCCTCGAAGCTGAGCTCGACGAGAACATAAAGAGAATGGAGAGCAGGATCGCAGAGTTACAGAAGGACCTAACATCGACCGTCAAGGCTCTGGAAGCCAGGCTCAGGGAGAGCATGGACGCCCTCGACCGTAGGCTCAAGGAGCTGAAGAAAACGTTCTCAGAGAGGGTAGATGCTGTTCGCGAAGAGGCGTCTGGCATGGCTGAAGAGCTGGAGAAGAACTTAAGCTCAGCCGTTAATAGGATCGATCGAAACGAGGCCGCGGTAGACGATTTGAAAAGCCGGATCAGTAAGGTGTTCGATGACCTAGCCGACGTTAGGGCCTTAAGCAAAGAATTATCCTCAACCGTCCGGGAGGTTCAGAACCAACTAACGAAGGTCTCCGTAGAATCGGAGAAGAACAGGCACATGGTAGGGTCGCTGAGGGTCGAACTCAAAGAAGCCAGGGACAAGTTCTTCTCGGAGCTTAAGGAGATGAGCAGTAAGCTGGGAATAGCTTTAGCTGCCATCGAAAAGAACAGAGGCGAGATAAACGATGTGAGAACCGACCTCAAGAAGGTCAGGAAGGAGATCGACGAAGCCCTAACCAATATAAGGGAGAACAGGAGCAAGTCTGTGGCTCTCGAGAGAGACCTCAAGGAGAAATACGAAGGGTTGTCAGCAAGAATAACGGACATCCACGGGAACCTTACGTCGACCCTCAAAGGCTTGGAGGCCGAACTCAAGGAGGAAGTAACCGCTCTTCACGGGAAGATTTCGGGTGTGCAGGAGGGCCTCTCCTCGCTTAGGGACAGCCTCAAAGGAAGACTGGACTCCCTTACAAAGGAGATCAGCGAACTCAAAGCGGAGATCAGAAAGGTGGAGAGCGCAGCTGAAGACCTACGTGAGAGGGAGAACAAGAGGCATGAATGGACGGTTGACGCCATAAACGCCATCGTGAACAAGCCGTTCCTCCGCCGTCCAAAGATTCCAGAACCAGCCGACTGACAGCAACCCATTTTCACCCCATTTTTCCGATTTCCAATGCTCGAGAGAGTCGTCTAGAAGATGCCTTAAAGGCCGGTAACCATGAAGCCCCCAGCTTTTAGGGGGGCTGAAAAAGGGTTGACCGTAGTTTGAGTCGGTGGGGTTGGAGGCGTTGAAGGATGGACAACGCTGTGGCACCGATCTTCGTGGCGATCTACTTACTCACGGTTCTCTTAGCCTCAACTGAGATCGTCTCCCTACCCATAGCGGCCCTCCTCGGAGCCACGCTCTCAATTTTCTTTGGGCTCCACTACGGGCTCTTCACGTACGAGGAGGCCATAAACTTCATCGACGTGAAACTTTTAGGGCTCCTTATAGGGATGATGATCATCTCCGAGATCGCTGAGAGAAGCGGGTTATTCCGCATTGTAGCCTTGTACGCGATAAAACTTGCTGGAGGCGACCCTCTTAAGCTCTTCTTCTCAACCTGTTTCACGTCCGCGATAGTGTCCCTTTTCCTCAGTGATATAACGGCCATAATGCTCATAGCTGCAGCTGTCGGCACCATATCAAAGCTCATGGGTTACGATCCCATCCCGTATTTTGTCTCAGCAGCTATCATGATAAACCTCGGGGGGACAAGCACCCTGATAGGGTCTGTGAGCAACATGATAATAGGCACCTCTTCAGGCCTCAGCTTCACGGATTTCATCAACTACTTGGCCGTGTGCGAGATCGCCCTATGGTTCCTCACGGGTACGATCCTCTACCTCTTCTACAAGCCTAGGCTCGGAGAGAAGAAGCCCCTGTCGAAGTATGATCCTTGGGAGGGAATAGAAGATAGAGCCGAAACTTACAAGGCGATGATCGTCGTGGTTCTCTTCCTGTTCCTGCTCGCCCTCTCAGACCACTGGCAGATCGGGCCGGAGGCTGTCGCCCTAGGATGCGCCGTGCTGGCTCTCACAGTCAGCGGCGTTGAGCCGGGTGAAGTCTTCAAGAGGATGGACTGGGAAACTATATTTATCATAAGCGGCTTCTTTGTTATAATTGGGAGTGTGGAGAAGACGGGGCTTCTAGCTCAGGTGTCCCAGAGCATATTTGAAGTCTCGGGAGGAGACGTACTCAAATCCGCGTTGTTGATCCTGTGGTCGAGCGGCCTAACCAGCACAGTTATGAGCAACATCACCGTAGCCTTGACGTTCTCCCCGATAATCAAGGGGCTTCCCGAAGCCAATCCGGTGGCCGCCTGGTCGGCTCTCGTCTTAGGAACAAACTTGGGGGGAGCCGCAACCCCCTTCAGCGGAGCCGTCTGCATCTTATGTTTAGGAGCGTTGAAGAGGGAGGGGATAAGCCTAAGCTTCTCCGAGTTTACCAAGATAGGGGTTCTCACAACCTTCGTTCAGCTCGGATTCTCATCCCTCTACATTCTCTTAAGATTCGGTCTGTGGGGTTAGAGAGATGGGAAAGATACTGGATCGAATATTAGAGAAGAAAGAAAAGATGAAATCGATGGACAAGTATGACGAAAACAGAGAGAAATTCAAGGAGATAATGGGAAAGCCTGAGATAAAGATAAGCGTCGAGCTCCCTGAAGGATACGAGAACCGGAAGAAGGAGTTCCTGGAACTACAAAAGGAGGAAGCCTTCCTAAAGGATGTCAGCAGGAGCATAGGGAGGATCGTGAAGAAACACCTAAAGAAGAAAAAGCCGTAGCAGACGCGGCTGGGAGCCTTCAGAGACGCGCCACCCCAATTTTTCGTCGCCGAAGCGGAAAAGTTAAAAAGACCCTGCCCTTTTGACTTGCTCAGTAAAGGTTCAGCCTGAGCGTGAAGGGGTTGGGCAAGGTCAGGACACCCATCATAATAGTTAACTTCAAGACCTACTCCGAAGCGACGGGTCGGAGAGCCCTCAAGCTGGCGGAGGACGCGGAGAAGGCGAGCCTCGAGTCCGGGGTATGCATCGCGGTTGCCCCACAATTCGTGGATATACCATCCATAGTCGAGGCCGTGGAGATTCCGGTCTTCGCTCAACATATAGACCCAATTAAGCCTGGAAGCCACACGGGCCACATCTTACCCGAAGCCGTAAAGGAGGCTGGAGCCGTCGGCACGTTGATAAACCACTCTGAGAGGAGGCTTAGGCTCGCGGATATAGACGCCGCAGTAAAACGGGCTCGAGACGTCGGCTTAACGTCCCTAGTCTGCACGAACAACGCCGATGTCAGCGCGTCCGCCGCGGCCCTCAAGCCGGACATGATAGCCGTTGAGCCTCCCGAACTCATAGGTACGGGAATCCCGGTCTCGAAGGCGAAGCCCGAGGTCGTAACCGGAACGGTTGACCTCGTGAAGAGGATAAACCCGAACGTGGTTATCCTCTGCGGGGCCGGCATAACGAGCCCCGACGACGTCTCAGCGGCCATCACTCTAGGAACGGAAGGGGTCTTGGTTGCGAGCGGAATCGTGAAGGCTAGGAATCCATACAAGGTTATGGTTGAGTTCGCCGAGGCTATAACGAAGACCTGATGGACTATTGAGGAATTGAAGGGTTCGGAAGAAAAGGGTGTTAAGGGTTCTAGGCTGTAAGTAGCAGGATCAACGGCGCGAAGACCGAGGCGACTAGGGACATCACGGTTATCATCGTATTTAAGGAGGGGCCAGCCGTGTCCTTGAATGGGTCACCCACAGTGTCCCCTGTAACGGCGGCCTTATGGGCTTCAGAGCCCTTCCCGCCGTAGGCCCCAGCCTCTATATACTTCTTGGCGTTGTCCCATGCTCCTCCAGAGTTAGCCATGAAGAGGGCGAAGATTATCCCCGTCACGATGCTTCCGGCCAAGAACCCGGCTAACGCCTCTTTACCCAACAGTATAACCGTTGCTAGGGGGGCGATTATCGCCAAGGAGCATGGAAGTAGAAGCTCTCTCAACGCTCCTTTGGCGGCTATGTCCACACATGTGGCGTAGTCAGGCTTAGCGGTTCCCTCCATCAACCCGGGTATCTCCCTGAACTGCCGCCTGATCTCTTCGATCATCCTCCCAGCGTTTCTCCCGACAGCCAAGATCAGCAACGCGGAGAGCAATGGAGGCATAGCCGCCCCAGCGAAGACCCCCACGATCACCGTGGGAGTCATCAGGTCTAGAACCGTGATGTCGACGATCTTCGAGTACGCCGCGAAGAGCGCTAGAACAGTTAAGGCGGCGGCTCCTATGGCGAACCCCTTCGTTATAGCCTTCGAAGTGTTTCCTGCGGCGTCTAGTTTGTCAGCAACCTCGATAACCTCCTCTCCTAACCCGGACTGTTCAGCTATTCCTTTCGCGTTGTCGGAGATGGGGCCGTAAGCGTCGGCGGATATTATCATTCCAACTATGGAGAGCATCCCCACGGCCGAGATCGCTATTCCATAGTACGGGTCCACCCCGAACATTTCAGCGAGGTGCCATGAGGCCAGCGTGGCGGCACATATCCCGATCACGGGAGGGATCACGCTGATTATCCCGTAGGAGAACCCCGTCAATATGTTTATCGCGGCCCCGGTGGTTGAGGCTTCAGCTATCCTCTTTGTAGGCGCCCTGTCTATCGAAGTGAAGTAGTCGGTTGTGATCCCGATGATGACCCCCGCGACTAAACCGGCGACCGTCGGCAGGAAGACGCCTAACCAAGAGTTTCCGCTCAGCCCCGAGAAGTACGTCGCCAAGTAGAGGAAGATTACGAAGAAGATGCATGTGGAGAAGGTTCCCCTGTTAAGGGCGGCTCCCGGGCTTCCCTTAATGCTCAACTTTATGAATAGGCCGCCGAGCATGGAGGCGAAGAGTCCTGCAGCCGCTATTGTGAGCGGCAGGGTTGTGAGGGCTTCTCCACCGATCTCCGCTCCGATCGCCATCGCGGCGATTACGCTTGCGATGTAGGAGTCGACGAGGTCCGCGCCCATCCCCGCCACGTCTCCAACGTTGTCTCCAACGTTGTCTGCTATCACAGCTGGGTTTCTGGGGTCGTCTTCGGGGATTCCAAGCTCAACCTTCCCGACGAGGTCCGCGCTTATGTCCGCCGTCTTTGTGTAGATGCCTCCACCCGCCTTCGCGAAGAGCGCCAGTGCGCTTGCTCCGAAGCTGAAGCCTAAGACGATGTTGGAGGCTTGAACCTCATGCCATCCTAAGATGACGTGGTATAGGTAGAAGAGGAGGCTTACCCCGAGCAGGGCTAAACCGACTATGGATAGGCCCATCACTGCTCCTCCATAGAAGGCTATCGGGAAAGCCTTCTTTAGGCCAGTTCTCGCCGCGTTTGCTGTTCTGACGTTCGCTTTGACCGCGGCCATCATCCCAAGGTAGGCGGCAAGCGACGTGCAGAACGAGCCTAAGACGTAAGCCGCAGCTATGCTTACTCCGTGGATGGGGCTCTCGTAGAAGCTGAAGAGTCCTCCCAGCGCGATCGCCATGAAGAGAACGAAGAACGCTAGAGTTATGTTCTGTCTCTTCAGGTAGGCTACGGCGCCCTCCCTTATGGCGTCTGATATCTCCACCATCTTCTCCGTGCCGCTGTCTTGCCTACTTACGTAATAGTAGAGGTAGGTTGCAAGCGCTATGGAGGCTAAACCCGCCGTCGGTGCTATTAAGAACCATTCCATACTCCATTATCGCCTCCAAGAGGCCTCCGTCAAACCGTCTGAAATTTAGACGCCTGATTTATAAAGTTAACTGGGATTTATTGCGAAGTGCACATGGATTGGAAAAACAGGGTGAAAAACCACAAATCCTCTGGAGGGCTCCTTCTTGTTTCCTAGGGTTGACGCTGGTGGAATCGTTGAGGCGGCATCTAATCTGATGTAGATATTTTAAAAGGGGAAACGGGTGATTAGATAAGGGAGAGCCGAGATGGGAAGCGTTAAGGACTTAGAGGTCTTGAAGAGGCCGACGCGGGAAAAGATGGGTGTAGCAAGGTTCCATTTCTCCGACAGGTACTCGGTCTTCGACTGGGGGAGGATGCCGGACCTGATCGAGGGGAAGGGAGCCGCCCTCTGCCTCATGGGCGCCTACAGCTTCGAGAAATTGGAGGAGAGGGGTGTAAGAACCCATTATAGGGGAGTGGTCACGCCGGAGGGGAAGGTTGTCAGAACTGACGAATTAGAGGAACCCGTAAACGTTATGGAGATTGACCTGGTTAACGTGTATCGCCCAAAGCCTTACCGTGAGAGTGGAAGATTGAGATACGACTACAGCATCTTCACACCAGACTTGAAGAACTTTCTCGTGCCCCTAGAGATCATATATAGGAATGGACTGCCGGAAGGCTCGTCTGTCTTCAAGAGGTTGGAGCAGGGGCTTAAACCTGAGGATTTAGGTTTAGACCACTACCCTAAACCTGGAGAGAGGCTGGAGAGGCCTATCTTTGACGTTAGCACGAAGCTGGAGGAGAAGGATAGGTACGTCACGTGGAGTGAGGCGCAGAGGATCGCGGGGTTGACTGACAGGGAGGTTTTAGAGATCAAAGAGAAGCTTTTGGAGATAGACAACTTGATAACCGAGATTGCGGCGAGGGCGGGTCTGGAGAACGAGGATGGGAAGGTTGAGTTCGCCTTCGACGACGAGCGGAGGCTCATGGTTGTGGATGTCGTCGGCACCCTAGACGAGTGTAGATTCACTTTCGAAGGCTTGCATGTGAGTAAAGAGGTTGCAAGGCAGTATTATAGGAGGACGGAGTGGTACAGGGATGTCGAGAGGGCGAAGCGGGAGGCGGACGCCAGGGGGGTGGAGGACTGGAGAAGCCTATGCAGGTCTAAACCTCCAAGACTAGACCCTCAAATGAAGAGGATAATATGTAATATCTACAAGTCCGCCGCCAACGAGTATACCGGCTTATACCTCTTCGAGGCTCCAAGCCTTGCTGAAACCCTCAAAGAATATCGAGAGTATCGAGAGCGGGTACTGGAAGGGAGTTCCCCCCGCGCTTGAGCAAGCTGGAGAGGATTCTCTCTTTCCTTCACAGCCGCTCCGGAGACTGAGGCTTTGGTTTCCGTTGTCAGCTAACCGAGAAGCGGTAAGCCCTTGACGGTTCAACGAAGGATTTAATAGCATTCCCGTACATGAGGGGTTAGTATGATAGAGAAGGACGAGATAAGCGCCATAGTAGAGAGGTACGAGAAGGATAAAGTTGCGGTTGGCACCCTAGGCTCTCACTCAGCCCTAAACATCTTTAAGGGAGCGAAGGATGAGGGTCTCAGAACGGTGTGTGTCTGCAGGAAGGGGGACGAGATCGTCTATCGAAAGTTCCCCCTAGCCGACGAGATCATTCTGGTCGAGAGCTTTAGCGATCTCTTGAGCTCTGAGGTGCAGGATAAACTTAGACGGTTGAACGTGATCCTCGTTCCCCACGGCTCCTTCAACGCGTATATAAGTATGGACGCCCTTCTGAACGAGTTGTATGTGCCGATGTTCGGCAACAGGACGCTCTTAAGCTGGGAGGTTGACAGGGAGAAACAGAGGGAGTGGCTCCGGAGAGCCGGTTTGAAGACTCCTAGGATATTCAGGGACCCGGAGAGCATAGATAGGCTCGTTATAGCGAAGTTTCCGGGAGCGAAAGGTGGGAAGGGATACTTCCTAGCGGACTCTCCTGAAACCTTCAGGGAGAAGGTTGAGGAGATGGTTAGGAGGGGTCACTTGCGGAGTGAAGATGTGGAGAGAATATACCTCCAAGAGTACATCTTAGGTGTTAACGCTTACTTCCAGTACTTCCATTCCATACTCCTAGACGATGTTGAGCTTCTGGGCATGGATAAGAGGTATGAGTCGGCTGTGGACGGTATAGGCCGCATACCGGCGGCTGAGCAGCTCAGGATAGGCTTGAACCCCACATACACGATAGTGGGTAACATCCCGATAACTTTGAGGGAGTCCCTTTTACCGGAGGTCCTAAGGATGGGGGACGCCACCGTGAAGGTTTCCAAGGAGATATCGTCCCCCGGCATAATAGGGCCCTTCTGCCTCGAGACCATAATCACGGACAACCTAGAGATATTCGCGTTCGAGATATCGACCCGAATAGTTGCGGGGAGCAACGTTGGAATCGGAACGTCACCCTACGCGTACCTGAGATACGGTGAGGGGATGTACATGGGCAGAAGGATCGCTAGGGAGATAAGGCTTGGGATCGAGAGTGAGAGTCTGGAGAGGATAGTCTCTTGAGTGTGTGGCTGTAAGATTTAAAGGGTGGGAGGAGAAGATTTGAGGGGGTGCAAAGGTTGGTTATAAAGAGGGAGGAGATGCAGAGGCTGGCGGCCTCTTACGACGCTGACTCGGTAACGGTTGGGGTTCTGGGTTCACACTCGGCTGAGGAGGTCGGGGTCTCAGCGAAAGCTTTCGGTTTGCCGACGGTTGTCGTCTGCCAGAAGGGGAGAGAGGCCCTCTACGCGAAGTATAACCGGCACCTGTACGATCACATAATAATTCTAGACAGGTTCTCTGACATGGTTAAGGAGGAGGTCCAAGAGAGGCTGAGGGAGCTCAACACCATATTCATCCCTAACAGGTCCTTCTCCGTCTATGTGGGGTACGACAACATCGAGAATAACCTCAGGGTTCCACTTTACGGGACGAGGATGATCCTGAGGGCGGAGGAGAGGAACGTTGAGAGGAACCAGTACTGGCTTCTCGAGAAGGCTGGGATAAAGATACCGAAGAAGTTTAACAGCCCCGAGGAGATCGATCGGTTGGCCATAGTTAAGGTGCAACAGAAGGAGAAGCCTCTGGAGAGAGCCTTCTTCTACGCTTCTTCACCCGAAGAGTACTACAAGAAGGCGGAGAGCCTCATAAAGAAGGGGGTTATAGACGAGGAGGGACTGGCGAAGGCGAGGATAGAAGAGTACGTCTTAGGACAGAAGTTCAACGCGAACTTTCAGTCATGGGCTCTAAAAGAAGTCTTCGGCGACTTCGACTTCGTAGGTTTCGACGACAGAAAACAGACGAACCTCCACGGGGTGCTCAGCCTACCAGCGCGAGACCAGCTCTCAATAGACGTGCCCATAAAGAATGAGGAGATAGGGCATTACGGGCTGACGATGAGAGAGTCCAAGAAGCCCATGGTTTACGAGGCGGCTGAGAGGTTTCTCAGGGCCTGCGAGGATGAGTATCCGCCCGGCCTGATAGGGCTCTTCGCCCTCCAAGGAGCAGTTGCATACGACCCGGACGACCCGGAACAGAAGAGGTTAGCATTCTACGTCTTCGATGTAAGCCCTAGGATACCCGGATGCCCCTGTGTCGGCCCGACTTCTCCAGAGATGCGGAGGCTCTCACTCAAGTATCAGAGGCTTCTGAAGAGGTATGGGTGTGAGGGGGTCTCCGCCCCCATGGACCTTCCCATGCTCGAGATAAAGTACTCCGCGGAGAACGATGAGTTGCAGAGTATAGTGACTTGAGGCTCTGATAGATAGAGGGGTGGGGTTTGGGTCAAGATCAAACATCCTCTTCTAGAGGCTTTCTCGTCTGGGTTGAGACGAGCCTCAGAAAAGTCTTCAAGGATAAGGCTTTGGTTAAGGTTGGAGGGGAGACGCAGGCCTTCATATCTGCCGCTAGAGGTGAGTATGAAAGCTTCCAAGTCGTCGTCTCCCCCAAGGAAGGCGGCGATCTAAAGAACGTTGAGGTTGAAGTCTCGGACCTCTCATCTGAAAGCGG
>LUCD01000027.1 GCA_001593925.1 Candidatus Bathyarchaeota archaeon B26-1 | reverse complement strand
GCCTCAACCTCGATCGACTGGTACGCGGCCTACCCCGACGCATACGTTGGAGACGCGAGAAAGGCGAACGCTGAGAAGGGGAGGCGAATCGTGGAGGCCCACGTCGAGAAGCTCGTTGAGCTCATAAGGAAGATAAAGAGGGACGATAAGGTTCTCAGAAAGCTTAAGAAATTCAACGAGGAACTGAAGAAACCTGAACCCAAGGCTAGGTCCTAACGTAATCTAGGTTGAACCTGAAGGGGGCTTGCCCCTGACGGCGTTACATATAATGGGGAGAAGGTGAGCAGTCAAAGTCTTTCGGCCTTGAGGGACCGGGACGAGCCGAACCGCAATAAAACGTTTATTTTTCGAATTTTTCTGGGGAGATGTAGTCGCCGAACCTCTTCCTAGCTTGAACCAGACGTCTCCGTTGTTGATCCAGTATCTTGAAGAGCTCTATGGGTGTGTCTGAAACCTTCTCCTTATAGAACTTCTTCACCCTGTCGATCTTTGCTAGGTTTTCGGGGACGCGTATTGTGAATTGTTTTATGTAGTCTCTCTTTGGGTAATCTTTCCCTAAGACTTGCCTGAAGAGTCTACGTAGGTCTTCGTACTTCGGGACGTATCCGGTTGGAGTTTTTATTGCCTCAGCTTCGTTGTGCACGCGGAGCTCCATCCATTTCACCCAGACGTGCTTGTCTCGGGGGGCGTTTAAGTACTCCCCTGTCTCGAGATCGCGTAGGAAGTAGTTTACCCCAAAGATTATGGGGGGCTTCTTCAGTTTCTTCCCGAAGTCAAGCAGATGCCGTATATTTTGGCCTAGGGGAATGGATATAAAATCTTGGATGCTCATCATGTTTATCTCGGGTATGCCCTCTTTGTCAACTGTGGCGAATGTCGTCTCGGTCTCAAGCGAAGCTCCGTAGGCGATAACCCCATGTTCCCAGCTGAAGCTCTGCTGGACGGGCACATAGGCTTTTGAGTCGCGGCCGCCGTACATTATCCCGCCTAACTCTACGCCTAGAGGGTTATCCAGCTCGGGATCGCAGTTTTTCAACGCCCTGAGAGGCACGGTGTATCGAGCATTCTTGTGAGCTGGAGGAATTCTATTGCCGTTCTCGTCGGTCTTTCCTTCCCACCAGTAACCCGTATAGTTTACTCCGTCCTCGGGAAGATCACAGCCCATACCTAACCAGTAAGGCTTCCCGTCTTTAACCAAGACGTTAGAGAAGATGATCTCACCGGGGCTGTTTAGAACCTCGAAGAGTAGAGGGTCGTCCTTCGGGTTTATGCCTTGGAGAATACCGAATATGCCGCATTCAACGTTCACTGCACGTGCAACCGAGTTAATATTGCGGATGTACGCGATGTCGTCGCCCAGTATCGTTTCTCCCGGAAGCATAGCCGTGGAAGTCTTGCCGCAGGCGCTAGGGAAAGCCCCAGCAAAGTATGTTTTACGACCTCCTGGACCATGCACGCCCATGATCATCATATGCTCAGCCAACCATCCCTCCTGGTTGGCTTTCCTTATGGCGAGGCGGAAGGCGAGCTTCTTGAAACCCACAGAGTTACCTGCGTACTGCGTATTCACGCTGTAGATTATGTTCTCAGCGTAATCGATGTAGATGCGTTTCTTCTCATGTTCCATGCTGACCATGTTCTTGTCAAGCTTACCCGCGGAGTGTAGGACGCGTAGAAAGTCCCTCCCCGACCCGGATCGGCGGAACACCTCGTAACCAGGCCTGAAGAGAATGGTCTCGGAATGGGCTACATACCAGGAGTCGGTGCATTGCATGCCGAGAACCGTGAAGACCGAGTTGGGCGGGCCTAAGGAAACAAAGAGTACGATCATCGTCCGCCCCTCCATAGAGTTCTTGAGGAGGCTCCGTATCTCCGCCAAGCCTTCATCCCTGTCGATCTGGTTTAGAACCTTACTTAAGGTGTCCCCCTTCGGCACAAGATACTTCGTGACCCGCCTGTCTCTTCCTTGATCATATACGCCATCGAAGTGAACTGTGTGCCCATGAGCCTTTAGTGGTTTTTCCTCACCCGTCTCTATGGCTTTCCGCCGGATGTAGGCGACGTCCTCAGCCGAGTTGGAGCAGACGAATATCCGTTTCGGGTTGCAGAGGTCGGCGGCCTCCGCGACGAACCTGTGGACTTCAGGGTTGGCTATCGCACGTAGCTTCCGGTAGTCTATCTCGCTCAGCCTCGGCCGTAACGCTTCAAGGTACGAGCTCATACATTTTTAACCTCTTTAAACCCTTAACCGCCGATCCTGAACATTGCGGAGAGGAGACCGCTTCCCTTAGGTTTTTCCTACAATATTCAGTCCCAATTACTTATCTCTTTCGGTCTTTTTTAACGATGTAATTGAACCAGCACGGAAGCTACTAAACACGCTAGAATGGTGAATGCATTGCCTAGAAAAGGAGAAAAATTTAATAAAAGCGCCAAAAACACGGTTTATGTTTTAGTGGCTAGAGATATTAAATTCTATGTTCGACTTACGTAAAAACAGTTTTTGAGTAGGAGATCGTGGAGGATTTCACGCTGAAATGTGAAAAGAAATCTTAATTTTCGCTCAAAACCTTAATCTTTTCAATCTTCTTAACCCAAGCAATAAAAGCTCTAGAACAAACTTAAACGAAAAGGGAGGAAACCTAGGAACCGTAGGTTCCGGTTTGGTAGCCCGGGGGAGATTCGAACTCCCGTCAGCGGGTCCAGAGCCCGCCATGCTTGACCGCTACACCACCGGGCTTCTTAACAGTTTTTCAGCGTCTTCTTCTCCGTTTGATGGAGGTTCCTCGACGTCTCTTCTTTCTGAAGGGGCCGGTTTCATAGGATTTCCAGGGTATCTGTATGTGGGTTATCTGGGAGAGGTTGTTTTTAGTGTTTACAGTGGCGATCTCTACGTTGGCTTTCCTCACCTCCCCCTTTCTTCCGACGTTGAGCCTTAGTGACCCCTTGTAGAGGGTTGTGTAGCCGCTTCTGATCTCGAGTACCTGATCGGTCTTGAGCATCCCTATCATCTCGTCCCGGAGGGTTAGGACGACTGAACCCGTCTCGTCTCCAACTAGGGCTTCGGC
This sequence comes from Candidatus Bathyarchaeota archaeon B26-1, assembly GCA_001593925.1. Taxonomy (GTDB): domain Archaea; phylum Thermoproteota; class Bathyarchaeia; order Bathyarchaeales; family B26-1; genus B26-1. Next base: position 13,029 of record LUCD01000027.1, on the reverse strand, counting down.
TATTCTATGTTCTCTCCCGCTCCTCCTAGAGATCACGGTTCTCGGCGAGCTCACGCTCACCACTTTCACGATGGCGTTAACGTCCACGAAGTTCGGTTTTAGGTCGGCCACCTTTGTATACTCTACCGCCGCCTCGCCCAACACTTCTCACTCCAGAGAAGGAGAGAAAACTCCTCTATATGAGCCTTACGTATATGTGTCGATCCATCAAGCTGGCGGCTTAACGTTCTCCCTGATGAGCGTCTTCCTCCGCCTCCTTAGGTTTAAAGCGATCTCCCTAGCCTTGGCTATGGAGTCGTCGATCTTCTCTTCGCTAGGATGCTCCTCCAAACCTAGAACCTTAACACTATACTCGTAGACCTTTGGGACGACATCTTTGCCTCCTCTGAGAGCCTTGATCAGCATTGTATAGTCGAACCGCGTCCCCTCAACCGCGGCCCTTAGCCACATGTAGTTCTCTAGAAACTCGATGGATGCCCGCGAGATGTAATGAGCCGCTTCAGCTGGCATCTCCGAGTCTAGGAGGGCCCTCGACCGGAGGAGCATACCCTTCAAAAAACCCGGCTTCCCATAATATTTCAGAGCGTTCCTGACCTTAATGTGGAGGGTCTCGAGGGTCGCCGAGTGCCCTCCAATGAAGGCCACAGCCTCCCTCCACAAGCCCTCTAATGCCTCAAGCCTACCTTCAACCTCATCGACGGTGAGGCTTGAGAAGCCTGCCATCTCCAAGTAATCATCGAAGATGTCCGACATACCTAACCTGCGGGCCGCCTCGCTGACCGCCTCAACGAAGTGGCTGTTGGAAACCGGTAGCATGCTGGCCTCGATGAGTATCTTTAGGATCGGGTCAAGCCCAACCCACGTGTAGAGGATTGCGCTTTGGGGGTCGCCTCTATGACGTGCTGAGGCCGCTCGGCTGAGATACGTGTCAGCCTCTATGAGGTAGTTCTCCGTCCTTATGTCGACACGTTCATGCTTCCAGTAAGTCTTCCTCATCCACTCCCTAGTATTCGCCAGAATCCAGTTCCGATCGTATAGTATCTGCATCTCGTAGAGCTTCTGGTCGATCTCCGGAGGCACCTCTTTGGCGATCCACTTCTCCGGCACATAGTCCAAGTCTATGAGTACATCGTCAAGTTCTAAGCGTTCAACATACTCGTACTCGAATTCTCTTCGATCAACTATAAGGAGGTCGACATCGCTACTGATGACCGCGTCGCCTCGGCTCCAGCTCCCGAAGAGCCCCACCCCGGAGATCGATTCGCGAGACCTCAAGTCCTTAATTAAAGTATCCAGAACTCCGCTGATCCTCTTAGGCAGCTTAACCAAATCTTCCTCCCCTTAACTCAATAGTCGCGTATCTATCTAATATAATTATTCGACTGTGAGACGCTCCCAAAAATGGACAGTATGTAAAATTTAAATATCTCAAAGAGTGTGTGATAAAGTAAGTGAGGTGGCCGGGGAAGGAAAATGAGTAAGAAGTCGCCGAGGGGAGAGTTCGCGGCTAGGAAGCTACTGGCTAAAAGGAAGAAGTTTAGGTGGAGCGACCGCTACTACAAGAGGCGGATGCTTAGACTAGACGTTAAATCAGACCCTCTAGAGGGCGCTCCCATGGCGAAGGGCATAGTGCTCGAGAAGGTTGGCAGGGAGAGTAAACAGCCGAATAGCGCCATCCGGAAGTGTGTCAGGGTTCAACTCATAAAGAACGGGAAGGTTGTAACAGCCTTCCTGCCGGGGGACGGAGCCCTCAACGTTGTCGACGAACATGACGAGGTCATAATCTCCGGTATAGGAGGCTCTAGGGGGAGGTCGATGGGCGACATCCCCGGCGTCAGGTGGAAGGTAGAGACCGTTAACGGAATCTCCCTGAAGGACCTCGTCCTCGGCAAGAAGGAGAAACCCATACGGTAAGGGCTTCTTTATGAGCCGTTCTACTCTGAGACTAGAATAGTTCAGGAAAGAAGGTGGAATGTCCTACTCGAGGTTCAAGCTGCTTTTTGGGGATATACATGGCCACTCAAACTGCTCGCCTTGTGGAGTTTGCAGGGGCAGAGACCTCAGAAACGTGGACTGCTACCTACACACGAGCGTGATAGGCGACTACTCTGAAGCGGAGAATCCTGAAGAGAGCGTAGACCTCTTCTATCAGAGGGCGAAGGACGAGTTCAACTTAGACTTTGCATCCTTAACTGATCACGACTTCTATCTGAGCGACGAGATGTGGAGATTCCTGAAGGAGAAAACTTCAGACTGGTACTCTCCGGGAAAGTTCACAACTCTCCAAGCTTACGAGTGGACCTCATACGCTTACGGCCACCGTAACGTGTACTTCCTAGATGACGACCCTCCCCTCTTCAGGTGTGTAGATTACGGGGTTAGCCCTGACCTCCAGAGGGGCATGACTCCTCAAGACCTTTGGAGAAACCTAGAAAACTCAGGGGTGAGAGCTATAACGATACCTCACCACCCATCCCTGACGCAGTTTCCAGTGGATTGGAGCTTCTTCAACGAGAAGTTTGATAGACTGGTCGAGGTAGTTTCCATATGGGGAGCATTCGAGCATTACGGAAACCCCTTTCAGTGCGTAACCTCCGATAACCTACCGGGGTTCTTCGCCGTCGACGCCCTTGAGAGAGGATACAGGTTAGGTTTCATAGGTGGAGGGGACACGCATGACTGTTTTCCAGGCTCCAGGTTTATGGCCGTGGTGAAGAAGAACAGTTGGGGAAGGATGATGGTAAACTCCCTCACAACGGGGTATGCGGAGTACTTCCTCAACAATCCTTTGGGAGCAGGTGTCGCCGGGGTCTACGCCACAGAGAACACGAGGGAAGCGGTCTTCGAAGCCCTCTACTCTAGGAGAGCATACGCCGTGGTAGGAGCCAGGATAAAGCTGAGGTTCACTTTGAACGGGTATCTGATGGGTGAAGAGGTAACTCTAAACGATCCCTGTGAACCCGTAGTGGTCCAAGCGTACGTGGAGGGAGAGGGGCGCATAGACACTTTAGAGATCGTGAAGAACGGGAGGGTCGTTCACAAAATCTATGGAACCAGTGACACGGTCTCAGTAAAGTTTATCGAAGATGAAAAGCCTAGACGACTATACAACTACTATTACGTCCGCGTCGTCCAGAGGGACGGTGCCAGAGCTTGGTCAAGCCCGATCTGGGTCTCCTATGAGGACGTGGGTGAAGTAAAGATTGAAAGGTCCCCTTCAGGTGTACTGCTCCATAACGGTGGAAGGGTAAGCTTCAAACACCTTAAGGCGGCGTTCTTTAGGGTACACCCAATCGTAGAGACGGATCGTCCAGCCGAGATTAAAAGTCGGAGTAGAGGCGTCTTCCTCTGGATTGAACGGGCCGACGGGCCGTACGACATTATCTTGAGACTCAGATTCAAGAGTTCAGATAAGCCAGCTAACTTCAGAGGGTCCATCATCTTGAAGTATGTAGAGGAGTACAGGGTTGACCCCGTCGGTTTCGCCATCATAAAGTATGGAGGCGACCTCTTCAGAGACGACTATGAAGGAACAGTCGAGTGGGACATCACGCCTAGCTCACACCTGAACGGTCTCGACATCCACGATGTTAAGGGGCTCGACTTCCATGTTCGGTTAAATCTTGTCGAGGAGGCATATGCGATTATAGATGCTTTTATGGATGGGAAGAGGCCGGTAGGCGAGACCTTTCTAGGATCGAAGCTTGTGGATGAGATTCCCTTCAAGGTTCATCTCTGCAATGTTTCGGGGAGTCGGATGTTGGAGGTCGGGACCTTGAGGGCTGGAGGGAGGACTACGTTAACCTCGCCAAGGGACAAGTGGAGATTCCTAGCGGTTTACCCAGCTGCAATCGATGAGAGAGGCTTCCGGTGGTGTCTAGAAGAACTTAGGGACACTTAGCCCTCTCACGCCGTACACCTCTCAATTGCAGAATTTCTGGATGAAACAATTAGGTAAGGCTCTGATCTTAATGTGGCTGGCTGTGTTAGATGTTTTAGCAAGCCGACCTCTCTTTCTAGTGCCAAGGGGGCCGTTGAGTCTGAGAGCGGCTAACTTGTAACCGAACCCACGTAGCTTTCATAATCCTTAAATAAGGGTGTCAATTTCATTTCTCTCTCCAGCATCTCGGTGGAGTTTATGGGTGAGGACAAGGAGATAAGGCTCTTCGGTAAGTGGAGCTTCAAGGGGATAGAGGTAAAGGACATAGGCCTCAAACGGTACATCTCCCTCGAACCCGTTTACGTGCCCCACAGTATGGGCCGGCATGAACACAGCCGGTTCCATAAGAGCAAAGTGAACATCGTTGAGAGGCTTATCAACAACCTTATGAGGCCGGGTAAAAACGCTGGTAAGAAGTCTAGAGCGATAAATGTTGTGAGGAACGCCTTCGAGATAATTCATCTACGCACCGGAAAGAACCCTATAGAGGTTCTGGTCAGAGCCGTCGAGAACGCCGCGCCCTGCGAAGACACGACCCGTATAAGTTACGGTGGGATAATCTACCACCAAGCCGTCGACATATCCCCTCAGAGGAGGGTTGACTTAGCATTACGCTTCTTAACTGAGGGAGCTAGGAGGACCTCCTTCGGGAACCCACGCACTCTGGAGGAGTGCCTCGCCGAGGAGCTAATCTTAGCGGCGAACAAGGACATCAGAAGCCACGCCATCCAGAAGCGGAACGAGATGGAGAGGATGGCCCTCCACGCCCGTTAAGAGGGGCTCCGCCTCTTCCTTATCTCCCCGACTCGTCTCTTACGAAGAGGTCTACGATCTCGAACTTCTCGACATCTATGAGACCGAGGTCTGTTATCTTCAGCTTCGGTATTACTGGCAGGGATAGGAAGGATAGGGCTACGAAGGGAGATTCAACCCTACAACCCAGAGAGGCCGCCGCTTCATGCAGCCTTTTCATCTGTGCGGAGACCTCTCCAGCCGTCTTCATCGACATCAGTCCGGCTACTGGTAGAGGTAGGTCACTTAAGACCTTCCCTTTACATGCAACCGTGAGGCCTCCCCCAGTCTCCTTCAGCCGGTTAACAGCTAAGCAGATGTCGACGTCGTCTACTCCTACAGCGATCACGTTATGGGAGTCGTGGGCAACTGATGAAGCCACAGCTCCCTCCTTGAGGCCGAACCCCTTCAAGAAGCCTTTACCAACCCTTCCAGTACGCTTATGCCTCTCCACAACGCAGACCTTCAAGATGTCCCGGGTTGGGTCCGCCCTAACCTCGCCGTTAACAACCTTCATCCGAACCTTCAAGTGCTCCGTGTAGAGCTGGCCCTCAACGAGTCCGATCACCCTGACCGCGACTTCGTCGCCTAGGTTGCATCTTACCGAGAGGTCTCGAGGCTTGATCCTCTCGAAGTTCATGGTGTTCTTTAGGGCGGTCTTGGGTGGAGGTTTCTTGAACCCGGCTAAGTACCGGCCTTTCTCGGCGACAACCTCTCCTCCTATCAAGACAGTCTCGGCCTTGAAGCGTCTCAGATCCTCCACCACTACGAGGTCAGCCCACTTCCCCGGAGCGACGCCTCCAAGGAGCTTCAACCCGAAGTATTCAGCCGGTTTGATGGTTGCCATCCTCACGGCGTCAACGGGGTCTATGCCCTCCTCAACCGCCCTCTTTAACAGGTGGTCCATGTGCCCCTCTTCTACGAGGTCTCCGGCGTGTACGTCGTCGGTTACGAGCATAACCCGTTCGGGGCTTCCCCTAGAGACTAGCGGGGCGAGGTCGTGAAGATTCTTGGATGTAGAACCTTCACGGATCATTATCCACATCCCTAAAGAGAGCTTTTCAGAGGCCTCGTCTAGGGTTGTGGACTCGTGGTCCGAGCCTATCCCAGCCGATATATAAGCGCAGAGTTCAGGCCCCCTCAAACCCGGCGCGTGTCCATCGACGGTCATCCCCGCGCAAGCCTCTATCTTCTCTAGGATACTCCTATCCCCACGGATCACCCCCATAAAGTTCATGACTTCTCCTAGGCCGATCACTCCCTCAACACTCTTGAGCTTCTCGATCTCTCTAAGGCCGATCGTTGCCCCCGAGGTCTCTAAGCTGGTAGCAGGGACGCATGACGGTATCGTGAAGTAAACTCTCAGCGGGGTTCTCGCGGCGTCTTCAACCATGAACCTTACACCCTCAACGCCGGATACATTAGCTATCTCGTGTGGATCGGCGACGACGCAACATGTTCCCTTTGGGATTACGGCGGCGGCATACTGACTGGGGGTTAGGAGCGAACTCTCTATGTGAGTGTGACCGTCGATGTAGGCTGGGAGAATATAGCCTGAGCGGACTTCGAGCCTATCTCTGGATGGGACAGGCCTCTCACCCACATAAGAGATGCGGCCGTCCTTGACGCCTACGTAAAGGCTGGAGATTTCTCTCCTGTAGACGTCGACGACTTCTCCGTGGAGGAGGATATCAACGGGGGACCGGCCTAGAGAGGCCTCAACCAATTTTTCCATCGGGATGGGAATTGAACTCTTCTTAGAGAGGTTTAACCCTGAAGTCCTCCTTAACCACGTTGAGAACGACATTTGTGACCGTTCTCTTGACATACGGCATCTTTAGGAGATTCTTGATGAAGGTGTTGAGGCTGAATCTGTCCTTGAACCTCGCTACAACGGCGATGTCGTAGTCGCCAGTTATATCATAAACGCAGATGACGTTATCGATCTTAGAGACCTCCCTCTCAACCTCCACGAGGTGTTTACCGTCCGCCTGAACCAGAACTATAGCTGTGAGTGTCTGACCGAGCTTAACGGGGTCAACTATCGCTGTATATCCTTTGAGCACACCACTCTCCTCCAAACTCTTGATGCGGTTATAAGCCGTACCGACGGATATCCCGAGTTTACCAGCTATCCGACTGAAGCTTATCCTAGCATCCTCTTGAAGCAGACCTATTATCTTACGGTCGACCTCATCCATAACCCGCTCATCCCTACCTCCCAACATGAACATCCACCATAAGTAAGGGTGTTCAAAGATTAAAATATTGAGAGAAAACTTGAAAGCAGATAAGCCGTGAAAGTCGCGGTGAACTCTCCAGACCAGCGGACCTCCAGTGAAATGGATAATCGTCCCAACATGGGTTTTAGAGGAATACTTGTCGACCTTATTCTCCACATGGCGCCTAAGCAGAGTAACCCAAGAGTAATCTACGGGATTGTCGGCCTCGTCTACAACATTCCCGGAGACTTCTTGCTATACTGGGCCTTCAGTACATTCTTAGGGTGGCTTGGCCCCTACTCTTCTTCCTTTACGGCTTCGTTGCGATTCAAGCTCTTCTGGGCGGTTTAGCCGGAGTATTCGTACCGGATGTCCTCAACAAGATTAAGCCTGTGGCCCACCTCTACTTCGGGTAAAGCATCCAACGCCTCGAAGGGGAATGACCCTAGAGTTTACGCCTCACACAGAAAGGGTGTACTCAAAGAGAGTCACCGTGACCTCTTCCCCCTCCTCCACCACATCTATATTTACGGGTAGAACCACATATCCGTCGGCGTCCGCCAAGCTAGTTATATCCCCAGACTTCTTGAAGACGGGGCGTGCCTCCCCACCTACCAGCCTAACCGGGAGGAACTGCTCCCTACCGGAGGCCGAGACCACCCTCTTGGCCATCCTAGCCTTGACAGTTCTAGGTTCCTTCGGTGGAAGCCTAGCCATCTTACGGACAACGGGAGCCAAGAAGAGGTAAGCGTTGCTCAGGCAGGAGGTGGGGTAACCGGGCATCCCGAAGACCGGTTTACCGTCTACGAGTCCGAAGAGCGTCGGTTTCCCCGGCTTTATCTGGACTCCGTGGAAGAGAACCCTCCCAGACTCCTCCACAACCTTAACTAGGAGGTCCCTCTCCCCAACGGAGCTTCCACCAGAGAAAACGATGAGGTCGTGATCTAGGAAACGCTTGAGGGCCGACCTCAACTCCTCAAGCGAGTCCGGGATTATGGGGGCCCTCGTCACTGAGGCTCCGTTCTCCCGGAGAACCGCCGACAATGTGTATGAGTTCACATCGTAAACTTGGCCCTCCTTGAGTTCGGAGCCGACCTCGCAGACCTCAGCTCCAGTCGGGATGACGGCGACTCGAGGCCTCCGATACACCAGTACTCTTCTCCGACCCAAGGCCGCTAGAACCCCGATCTTCGCAGGAGTTAAAAATGTTCCCCTTTCTAAGACCACCTCGCCCTTCTTTATGTCCTCTCCTCTCCGAGCTATGTTGGCTCCGGGATACACCGCCCTGTGAACGGAGACTTCGCGTCCCTTCTCTTCGGTGAACTCAACCATCACGACGGAGTCCGCGCCGGGGGGGATCGGGCATCCGGTTGCTATGCGGATGCATTCACCCCTCTTTACAGGGGTGTCGGTTGACTCTCCAGCATGCAACACTCCGACGAGCCTCAGGGTTCTCGGCGTCAAGTCCGAGGCTCCATAAGTGTCCTCAGCTCTCACGGCGTAACCGTCCATGGCCGCCCTGTCGAAGGGGGGAACATCCCTATCCGACTTAACATCCTCGGCCAAAACCCTATGTAAAGACTCTTCTATCAGAATGAGATCGGTTTCCTCAACAGGCTTCACGGAGCTCAGGGCAATCTTTAAGGCCTCTTCACGGGATATAAGGGTCTTGAAAGGGCTCATCCTGCCCATCTAGAGTTCCTCCGCCCCCTCTTTTCCAGTTGCACCCTATATACTTATCTTTCTGAGGCTTAAAAGGTCGAGGCTGTACGTTGGGTTTAACGTGTGCCGCTGAGATGCCTCAGGCCTCTCATCTCTTTTATGCAGTCCGAAAACCTGTAATCTTCCTTCGGTTTCATTTTTAGTTTTAGCTTGAGACATAACCTTTCGAGAATTAAACACTCAATTATCGTTGATCCTTCGCCGAAAATGGCTCTTAAGGCCTCGTCAAAGGCTTCAGAAAAACTTGAAACGTCCTCCCACCGGAAAGAGTAGGTGGTCTCTATAAAATGGAGCATACTCTTTAAAGCCTCCTCACCAAAAACATCGGCTAAAACATCCTCTATAGTCTTTTTGATGAGGACGTCTATATCAATTGACCTAACGAGCATTCCGTATCCAACCTTAAACCGGGTATACAAAAATAATTAAATAATTTATGAACTCTAAAAATGGGTTTTAAGTTTATCACTCAAGGCCAATAAATCTCCATTTTCACAACGAAACACCGATTACTAATTAGCGTTCTTTTCGTTTTTTCAGACGTCTTATTTAAGGCATTTAATCTTTAACGTTTCAGATGAAGCCGGAGAAAATAATCGAGGTAGGTTCAAGGCTATTTTAAAAAGGAAAGAGGAAGACTGAACCGTTAAAATGGTACTTCCACACTAGTTGTCACCTTCACTCAAGGGGCGGGTAGAATTAATTTAATAAGGAGGGTTACTAAGAACTTTAAAGAGCAGATCGACGGATTTACCAAGACACTGGTTAACCAACGCTCCGAAGACAGGGACGTCCAAGCCGCGTCAAAAATTCAGAAAGCGTTGAAGAACATAAAAAGCTTCGAGGTCGAGAAGCGGCGAAGGGTGCTATGAGGCTCTCCCCACAAGAAGGTTAGGCAAGACCAGTAGCTCCATGAGAGGGGTCTCCTTGAAGGCTGTAGTCTTAGCTGCGGGTGAAGGTTGGAGGCTACGTCCCGTAACCTTCACAAGGCCGAAACACCTCATCCCAGTAGGTGGAAGACCGTTACTCGTTCACGTCCTAAACTCGCTCAGAGAAACAGGGTTTAGGGAAGTCCTGATAGTCGTCCACTACGAAGCCGACAAGATCAAGGAATACTTAGGAGACGGATCGAGGTTCAATATGAAGATTGAATACATCCACCAACCCAAAGTTATGGGCACGGCCGACGCGACCAGACTCGTTGAAGACTATGTGGAAGAGAACTTCCTATTGATCTATGGCGACCTCTTCATAACTCCCACGGTCATACGGCGGGTTCTCGACGCTTACACGGCGAACTCCAGATTTAAACCCGTGGCAACAATGGCCTCGGTTCCGGTTAAACATCCGGAACACTATGGCGTCCTAATTTTGGAAGGCTCCTACGTCGTCGACATAGTTGAGAAGCCGGCTCCAGGAACCGTAGAGAGCAACCTCGTGAACGCCGGAGTCTACATCTTCTCAACCGAAATCTTCGACGCCATAAGGCGGACAAGCCTCTCAGCGAGAGGCGAACTTGAGATCACAGACTCGATCCACCACCTCATAAAGAATGGGAGACCCGTGATAGCTGTAGATGTTCCCCGCGGAGAGTGGCTCGACGTCGGCAACCCATGGGACCTTCTAGAGGCAAACAAACGTGCTCTCATAGAGATGAAACCAGAAGTAAGAGGGACGGTTGAGAAAGGCGTTCACATCAAAGGGCCAGTCTCCGTCGCCGAGAACGCGCGGGTTCGCTCAGGAGCCTACATAGAGGGACCTGTCCTGATAGGTGAGGGAAGCGTCATCGGCCCAAACTGCCACATCCGCCCCTTCACCAGTATAGGTAGGAACGTTAGGGTTGGGAACGCCTGCGAAGTGAAGAACAGCATAATCATGGACAACGTTACTGTAGGCTGCCTCTCCTACATTGGGGACAGTGTGATCGGGGAGGGCTGTGTCCTTGGGGCCGGCTCGATCTTCGCCAACTACAGGTTCGACTCCGAGAGTGTGAAGATGAATGTGCTCGGCAGGATCGTTGATACTAAGAGAACTGAGATGGGCGTAGTTATGGGGGATCACGTGAAGGTGGGGGTGGGCGCCCTCTTCATGCCGGGGGTAAAGATCGGGTGTAACAGCTGGATCGGTCCTAACGTCGTGGTTTATAGGGATGTCCCGTCCAACACTATCTTAACCCTGAAGCAGAACGTTCTGAGAAGGGCTCATTGACTTTCCGGTCCCCGCTATGGAGGAGAAGGGAAGAGTAATAAACAACTTTTGAGAGAATTTACTGGGATTACGCGATGTCGGTGGCTCAGAGAAGGTTCTTGAGCGAGGTAGCGTCGTTGATCAACAAGACCGTTACAGTAACCACCGTGGACAATAAAAGGTACACCGGAATCCTCATCGGAATAAACCCTGAGAGCCTCAGCCTCTGCCTCTCCGAAGCTAAGGATGAGAAAGGGAATGTGACCCCAAAGATCGTCTTGAGCGGGAACATTGTCGCCCAGATTCTAGCGGCTGAGAGAGAGTTCGACATCAAGAAGTTGGCGGAGAGGCTTGAGAAGGTCTTTCCCAGGATGGTTCGGCTCTACGAGAAGGAGGGCTTCATCTGGGTTATGGATAAGATCAAGGTGACTGCTGAAGGCGTCGTTGAGGGGTCGGGGCCGATGGCTGAGCGTGTTCAGCGGGTTTACAGCCAGTTCGTCTCCCAGATGAAACGGGCTTGAAGTTCAGACGCCGACTACCAAGATCGTTTGTTTATCCTTGAGTCTCTTCCGTCCAAGCTTGAACCTTCCACCTCATTCGGGCTCAACGATCACAGCTGTACCCGTGGCCGAGATCACCACAACGCCTGCTCCAAGCCCTAGATCGGAAGTCTCGACATCTACGCCTACCACGGCGTTTGCTCCCAAGGCCAATGCCTTCGACTTCATCCTGTTTATGGCTTCTTCTCTGGCTTTCTCGAGCTCCGTTGTGAAGGCTGTTATCTCCCCTCCAAGCATGGACTGGATGCCCGCCACGAATCTCCCCAAAACCCCTCTCGTCCGAGGTGTTATCCCGGTTACTACGCCTAAAACCCTCTTTATCCTATATCCGGGGACGGTTGGGGTTGTCACCACAAGGACTTCAGAGGTCAACTGTGAGATTGGGGCTCCGCAGTTCGCGCAGAACTTGGCGCCCTCAACAACTTCTGATCCACACTTGGGGCATCTCAACCCGGCTCCACCAACCATACATCCTTTACTCAAACTTCTATTTGCCCTTTTTTGTCGCTTATGTTGGACGGGAATCTTATTCGGCGTCAACCCATATAAAATGATACTTGGCTGTCTAAGTAATCGCATGGAAAGTTGTGGTGAATCCTGAATCCTCCTCATCCGATTATCTCAACTTGGGTTCCAAGAGCCTCTCCAGGCAGCCCCTTCCTGAAGCGGGCTCGTAGAAGCCCCTTCTTCCCATGCGTGGACAAGATTTTTCCTATGCATTTATGCTTCTTAATAGGCCATGCAACCTTCCTTCCTATGAGCTGAGCGGCTTCGCTGGGAGACTTTACGTCTGGAAACTGGAGTAGGCACTCTCTCGGCCTCTGGGTTTTGGGGCCCCTCCTATATCCGACTACCACGCCTCGGAGGAGCTCCGGCCTCGACATCGTCACCGAACAACCTCCTCAATTCAAACATCTACGTAAACTTGGAAGACTTCTCAAACCTCGGCTTCTACAAAATATCTTATTAAGTTCTTATACTTTTCTTTGGAGGCCTCAACCTCTAACTTAAATAGTGCTCCGTGTTTCATCTTTGGGATGTCCACCCGCCTAGAAGAGAGGCTTGAGAGGATTCTCCGGGTGATCGAGAATCTTGCCCGTGAAGCCGCTATGGGAGTGCCCATAATCGTCGAGGGAGTGAAGGACCTAAAGGCTTTGAATAGGCTCAACGTGAAGGGTGACATACTCTTGGCTAAAGCTTCAGGGAAGACCTTTCTCGGTCTTCTGGGGGAGATCGAGGAGAGGGGTAAGCCCGAGGTGATCCTCCTCTTGGACTTCGACAGGAGGGGCAGGGAGTGGACCAGGCTCCTCGTGGAGAACCTCGAGAGGAACAAGATAAAGCCCAACATAACGTACTGGAGGGAGCTCCGAAGCCTAGCTGGAAGGGAGGTGAAGGACATTGAGGGTCTCTCAAGGTGTGTGGAGACCTTGAAGAGGAAGGTTAACCGTGACTGATAATGAAACATTATTAAAGGACAAAGACGTTATAGGAGAGAGTAACCAAAAGGTTTAGTGGTTTAAATCCGAACGTTGGAGGCTGAATGAGGAATGACATCTTCACAGTACTTCACTATCAAGTATAAGATAGTTGCCCGATTCGAGGTTGA
>LUCD01000026.1 GCA_001593925.1 Candidatus Bathyarchaeota archaeon B26-1 | reverse complement strand
TCTTCGTATCCAACAGACATTAAGTGGCATCCAGCTGCGGGCGTCGTCTTCTTGATCTCTTTCAACAAGTTCGTGAAGTACTCTAGATTTATCTCATTGTATCGTTGTCTCCTCCTCTTTTTGTCGGATATTCTCTTTGCTTCGGCCAGAGCTTTCATCAGCTCTTCTGGAACTTTGACTCCGGGAACGGTTTCATCAAAGTACTTGGCTACTCCGTAGGACCTTAATGGAAAGATCCCTATCAAGACGGGGACATTATAGCCTTTGATTTCATCGAAGAACCTCTTCACGGTCTCGATGTCAAAGACAACCTGTGTCTGGAAGAACTCAGCTCCAGCGGAGACTTTCTTCCCAAACTTTATGAGTTCCGGTTCAAGGGGATCCGCGTTCGGATTAGCTCCTCCTCCAACATGGAATTTGGGCGGATCTTTGATTTCATTCCCACTCACATCGACGCCCTCGTCAACCATCATACGTGCCGTGCGGATGAGCTGGACCGAGTCTAGGTCGAAGACGGGCTTAGCCTGAGGTATATCTCCAAGAGTTGTATGGTCTCCGGTGAGGGCTAGAACGTTCTTTATTCCTAAGGCTCCGGCGCCAAGGAGGTCCGAGGTTATAGCTATGCGGTTCCTGTCTCTACATGTGATCTGGTATATAGTCTCGACGCCGGTCTCTTTTTGCACGATGTATGAGGCGGCAAGACTGCTTATATAAGCGAAGGCTTGGGGGTTATCGGTTACGTTGCACGCGGTGACGTACCCTTTCAGCCTACGCGCGGCCTCCAAGGTCTCGGTTAGGTCGATCGTCTTCTCGGGTTCAAGTTCACCTGTGAAGACGAACTTTCCAGCTCTTATCTGAGCCATTAGCTCGCTGAAGACGGGTCTGGACACGGGTTTACACCCCTCCAAAAACTAAACCCATATTACTTCTCTGGGCTGAATTCCGAGCTTCGTGTAGTCTCTCGGAGATTTAAGGGACTTGTATATGTCAAGCATCCCTAACTCTTTCATCCTCTTGTATATGAGAACCCACACGCAGTCCCTTGTGTACCCGCCTACCTCGCACTTCCCATCGTACATGCCTCCGCAAGGGCCGTTCATCATACCCTTGGGGCATCTGGTTACTGGACAGATTCCTCCGGTCTCGAAGAGAATACACTCTCCACACGCTCTACATCTCTCGTAGAAGCGACCTATTCGCTCGGTCTCACCGATGAACTTGGTGTCGAGGCATGGAACAGTAATCTTCTCTAGATGCTCAACCACGGTTTGAACCCCCGCTCCGCAAGCCATACAGAGTATGGCTTCGGCATCCCTGATCTCCACTTTCGCCTTTCTTGTGTCGCGGCGCAGCAGTCTAGCGTCACACGGGCTCTCAACGACCACCGTGCCTGTTACGACTTTGCCCTCCCGCTTGAGCTTCTCAGCCATCTCCTTGACTTGTTCTTCTCCTCCGGTCTGGCAAGTCGTCGCACAAGTCCCGCAGCCTATTATGAATATCCTCTTGAAAGGCTTGAGCATCTCAAGAATCTCTTCTAGGGGTTTCTGCTCCGTGATTATCATATAGGCTCGACCTCTTGGGGAATCTATTTTACTATTACACGTATAAAATATTATCTTGGTGAGGAAGTTTTATACGTCTTGAGTTAGAGATTTAATCCTCTCAAGAATCTGGAAAGGAGGCTTAATCATGCCCGAAACCGTGAAGGTTGGAATCGTCAAGGCTGGATGTATAGGTGTTTTACCCCTGATCGAGATTTTACTGGACGAGAGGGCTGACAGAACAGACATCGATGTTAGGGTTGTGGGTTCAGGGGCGAAGCTAGGACTGGAGCAGTGCCAAGAAGTAACGGACATCATGATCAAGCAGAAGCCCGACCTCGCCATCTTGGTTGGGCCGGCTCAAGCGGCTCCCGGGCCGACTGAGGCTAGGAGAATGCTAGCTGAAGCTGGGATACCCACCGTCGTCATCTCGGATAGCCCCGCAAAGAAGCTAACGAAGGAGATGGAGGATGCTGGGTTAGGCTACATTATAGTTGAAGCCGACTCGATGATAGGTGCTAGGAGAGAATTCCTAGACCCAACAGAGATGGCTCTATACAACTCCGACGTGATAAGGGTTCTGGCGGCAACGGGTGTCCTAAGCCTGATCGTGAGAGAGATCGACAGGGTCATAGACTCCCTTAAGAAGGGTGAAGAACCTGTTCTACCCCGCCTGATAATCGATAAGGGGCTTGTAGCATCGAACTTCAAGAACCCTTACGCCGGAGCGAAGGCTGTAGCCGCGTACGAGATAGCCCGTAACGTGGCGAGGCTGAATACTGAAGCCTGCTTCAAGGTTAAGGAGTGGACCGTCTACACGCAGCTCGCCGCTTCGGGGCATGAGATGATGAGAGCCGCGGCCCAGCTCGCCGACGAGGCCAGGGAGCTCGAGAAGTCCGGCGACTCCGTTCTGAGGGAACCCCACTTCAGGGACGGAACCTTAGGCGAGAAGAGGTCGTTGATCGAGAAGCCTAAGAAGAAGGCTCCCAGCCCCTAGGGCCTGTTGAAGGCTTCGCCCTCTCCTCTTCTCTTCCACAAAAAATCCCTTAATGCATTGAGGGGGAAGGTATTTGATTTTGTGACGTCAACGGTTCATGAAAACAGCCCCCTCTACAGAGACTAAAGGATGAAACATCGTAAAGCTTAAGAAACTAAATCTTCCTAAGAATGTTTTATGGCTAATACTGTCGGCATAGTCGGCTACGGCTCTTACATTCCCAGGTATAGGTTGAAGGTTGAGGATATAGCCAAAGCGAACAGGGCGGATGGGAAGGCGATAATCAGTAGTTTAGGCGTTTACGAGAAGTCCGTCCCAAACTACAACGAGGACACGATCACCATAGCCACCGAAGCCGCTAGAAACGCCGTCGAGTACGCCGGGATAGACCCTAAAGAGATAGGTGCTATATATGTGGGTTCAGAGTCGCATCCTTACGCCGTTAAGCCCTCCGCGGTCACGGTTGGAGAGGCCATAGGGGCGGCTCCATGGTTCACGGCCGCGGACCTTGAGTTTGCATGTAAGGCTGGGACGGCGGGTATTCAAGCCTGTATAGGCCTAGTTGCGGCTGACATAATCAAGTATGGTATGTCGATTGGGGCGGACACGGCGCAGTCCAAGCCGGGAGACGCCCTGGAATATACGGCTTCCGCGGGGGGAGCTGCCTACATAATAGGGAGAGCTGAGCCCATAGCGGTCTTCGAGAAGAACCTCACAGTCTCCTATACGACTGACACGCCGGACTTCTGGAGGAGGGAAAGAAGCAGGTACCCGGAGCATGGAGGGAGATTCACCGGAAGCGAGGCCTACTTTAAACATGTGATCAACGCGGCTAGGAGGATGATGGAGCTCTTAGGCAGGAGGCCGGACGACTACGACTACCTCGTCCTGCATATGCCGAACTGTAAGTTCCCGTTGAGAGCGTCGAAGATTCTCGGCTTCAAACTTGAGCAGATACGGCCGAGCTTAGAGGTTGTCAAGAACATCGGGAACACCTATTCCGGCTCCTCACTCCTCGGCCTCGCGAGGGTTCTCGACGGCTTCGCGGAGCCGGGAGACCACATCTTGATGGTCTCTTACGGGTCTGGGGCGGGGTCCGACGCCTTCAGTCTAGAGGTGACGGATAAGATCGAGGAGAAGAGGGGGAGAACCAAGAGGGTTGACGACTACATCCAGGACAAAATCTACATCGATTATGTGACTTACCTGAACCATACAGGTGTGATCATTAAATGAGGAAGGTTGCCATAATCGGGGTTGGGATGACGAAGTTCGGCGAGCTCTGGGACAAATCGTTGAGGCAGCTCCTAGTTGAGTCCGGGTTGGAAGCCTTGGAGGACGCCTCAGAGAAGAGAACGTTGAGAGGAAAGGATATCGAGGCGGCTTACATCGGGAACATGTCCGCCGGCCTCTTCAACGAGCAGGAACATCTAGCAGCTATGCTTGCGGATTACACTGGGATGACCGAGGGGAACAGGCCGGCGACGAAGGTTGAAGCCGCCTGCGCTTCCGGAGGCGTCGCCCTATACAACGCTTACCTCGCCGTCGCTTCAGGGAGGTACAACATCGTCGCTGTCTGCGGATTGGAGAAGATGACGGACCTGCTTTCTGGCAGTGTGACGGACGCGCTCGTCTCCGCGGCCGACAGAGAGTATGAAGCCTTCTACGGGGTAACCTTCCCGTCACTGTACGCCATGATGGCTAGGAGGCACATGCACGATTACGGGACAACCTTGGAGCAGCTGGCTTTAGTCGCGGTGAAGAACCACAGGAACGGATACTATAATCCTAAGGCCCAGTTTAGGAGGCTGATCACGGTTGAGGACGTTTACAGGTCGCCGGTTATCGCTGATCCCCTTAGGCTCCTGCACTGTTCGCCTGTGTCGGATGGAGCCGCAACCATAATCCTCGCGGACGCGAAGACCGCGAAGAAGTATACGGACCGGCTGGTCTACATACTTGCGTGCGCCCAAGCAAGCGACACCCTAGGGCTCTATAACAGGAAGGACTTAACGACCATGGAGTCGGTGGTCTCAGCGTCTAAAGTAGCCTATGAGACCGCGCGTCTGAAGCCTAAAGACATAGACTTCGTTGAAGCTCACGATTGCTTCACGATAGCTGAGATAATGGCTTACGAGGACCTTGGGTTCTGTGAGAAGGGGCGCGGCGGGAAGATGATCGAGGAAGGTCTAACCGAGATCGACGGAGAAATACCCTTCAACCCTTCAGGAGGACTGAAGGCAAAAGGCCACCCAGTGGGGGCTACAGGCGTAGCCCAAGCCGTCGAAGTTGTCCTACAGTTGAGGGAGGAAGCCGAACAGAGACAGGTGAAAGGAGCCAAGATAGGGATGAGCCACAACATTGGAGGAACAGGTTCAACGGCGGTAGTAACGATATATGGGAGGGATGTTTAAGGTGGACTTCTCACCTTCAAGAGAGTGGAGGGAGATCAACGCTAGGTATAGGCTCGAGTCCTCCATGTGCGAGAGGTGCGGCAGAATCTATTATCCGCCCAGAGACCTCTGTCCAGTATGCAGGAGAAAATCGATAGGGGCCATGAAGACCATAACTCTCCCAAGGAGGGGAGAGATAGTCACGTACAGCGTTATTCACGCAGCTCCCCTGAAGGGTTTTGAAGGCCGTACACCTTATATCGTGGCGATCGTGGACCTCGGTGGAGTCAGAATTCAGACCCTCCTGACGGACTGTGAACCGGACGAGATTGAGATCGGAGACGAGGTTGAAGCCGTCTTCAGGAGGATAAGGGAAGACGGGGAGAGAGGAGTAATCCATTATGGAACGATCTTTAGACCAGTAAGGATGCCCAAGACTTCGGTTCACGCCCATTAAAAATTGTGGCAACCAAGCTCGCCGTCAAGCGCCTATTCCCGTTTATGAGCCTCGGAGAGGTAAGAGATACTATTAAGATAAAAGTGTTGTGGGTGCTTAGTTCTGATGGTTTTCCAGCACTTTACGTCTGATGGCTGGTCTAATCTTGGGAGTTTCGGCTAGACCTGCGGCCGGTCAATTATAAATTCCTTACAATTAGAATCTTAACAAGTATCATTTTATACATCAACAAATATTAGACAGGGGAATTAAACAGTAAAAATGAGAGACGTGGGGAAATAGCGGCATGGTGAATCTTTGGAGCGATATTCCACCCGGCGATGATCCGCCTAACATCGTAAATGCTGTTATCGAGGTTATAAGTCGATCCAGAGATAAATATGAGTATAATAGAGAATGGGAAGTATTTGTTCTGGATCGTGTTATACATTCATCTGTCGTATTTCCGGTCGAGTACGGTTTTATACCTCAAACATGGTATAACGATAATGACCCTCTCGATATAATGGTTCTATCCTACGAGCCTCTTGAAGTCGGTTGCATAATTAAGGTTAGGCCTATTGGCGCACTACTCTTAGAAGATGAAGAAGGAGAGGACCCGAAGATACTGTCTGTTCCATTAAGAGACCCGAGGTTTGAGGGTTTCCATAATCTGACGGATGTACATCCACACAGGCTAAAAGAGATACAGGAGTTTTTTGAAACCTACAAACGTTTAGAACCTAAGAAATGGGCCAGATTCAAAGCGTGGAAAAATGAGAAAGAGGCAAAAGAGATAATCAAATACGCCATTGAACTATACAACAAAAATTTCAAAACTAAAAAATAATCAGAAACATTTGAGGTACAAATTTAAACGCTTTCACATAATATCCTGCCTACTATTAAATAACGATACTGTTAAGATGAGGGGTTTGGTGCTGTTCAGCCAGACAGGTCTGCTCCTTCATAAGGGAGGAGTATAAGCGCTTTAGAGGAAGGCAGGCTTAAGGCGTGGGGATTGAACAGCTAAAACCTCCCTTAACCGACCAACCACAAACCCTTATCTTAACAGCATCGAGATAAGAGATAAAAACACTTATTATCTTAATGGGTTTAAAAGATTAGTGTACAGTGTTTGGAGAGGGCGGCTCATTGACAAATGTTAGTTTGGGGAGTACGATTGAACGGATAATAAGCAAGATTAAGAGGGCCAAGAAGCCTACGAGTGACGTTCTGTCCACGATCCCTGATAAGGTTTACCTGAAGGCTATACCCCTCAAAGTCCTTGACGATGTAGATGTAATTAAACGGGAGGTTAAGTCGGGAAACATACTCATTGTAAAGGTCAGCCCCCTAGCCAAGAAGAGCATAGATGACGTCAAACGGGCAGTAAGTGAACTCTGCGAGTTCACGGAGCTTATAGGCGGAGACATAGCCCGCCTCGGAGAAGAGAGAGTCGTCATAACCCCCGCGTTCGTGAAGATATGGCGTGAAAGAACATCTGAGGGAGAAACCCCTACCGCAGCCTAATGGTCTCGAGAAGGTTTGGAACGATAGCGTCGATCTTGTACCGGCTCTGGAGGACGGATGCGATGCTTAGGGATTTCGCCCTTTCCCCGTGGCAGACGATTACTCTCTCCAGCCTCGGCGAGACCCTCCTTATGTAACGTATTATCTGCCTGCGGTCTGAGTGGCCGGAGAATCCTTGAACAGTCACGACGTTCAGGTTCACCTTGACTATCTCGATCTTCCCTTCACTGCTCACCATGGAGACCTCGGTTAGGCCCTTCTGTATCCTACGTCCGAGGGTTCCCTCGATCTGGTAGCTGACGAAGACTAGGGAGTTACGTTCGTCGGAGGCGAGGTGCTTGAAGTACTCGACTATCGGGCCTCCCTCAAGCATGCCAGCTGTGGCGATTATTATGCTCTCCCCTCCCCTAATTATGTCTTCTCTGGCGCTCGGATGCTCTACTATGGTGAAGTACTCCGACTGGAACGGGTTTACACCCTCATATATTATGCTGTTTCGAACCTCCCTAGAGAGGTACTCTGGGTAGGCTGTGTGGATGGCCGTCGCATCCGAGATCATCCCATCTATGAAGACCGGAGCCTCCTTCAGTAGGCCCCGCCTCATATAGTCGTCGATGACGAGCATTATCTCCTGAGCTCTGCCAACAGCCGGCGTTGGGATCAACACTTTACCCCCGTTCTTCAAGGTCTCGTTTATGACCTTGACGAGGCTCCTCTCAGCCTCTATTCTAGAGGGCATAAGGTCCTCTGGAGACCCGTAAGTGCTCTCCGTTATCAAGGTTTCAACCCTGGGAAACTCGGTGGCGGCCGCCTCTAGGAGCATCGTTCTCCCGTACTTGAAGTCGCCTGTGTAGACTATGTTGTGCAGTCCCTCACCGATGTGTAGGTGGATCACCGATGAGCCTAGTATGTGGCCTGCGTTGTGGAGGGTCAGGCGGATGTCAGGCGCTATATCCGTGACAACCCCGTAGCGCAAAGTTATGGTGTGGAGGACCGCCTCCCTTATGTCCCTCTGGTCGTAGGGCAGGGTCTCCCCCTGCTTGCTGAGGACATCGAGGTAATCGAGCTGAAGAAGGGTCATAAGGCTTAAGGTTGGAATGGAACAGTACGTTGGCCCGTCATAACCGTACTTGTAGAGAAAGGGGAGAAAACCACAGTGGTCTAGATGCGCATGGCTTATTATGACCGCGTCGAGATTCTCAAGGTCGAAGTTCGGCACGTCGAGCCTTGGGAAGGCGTCTAGGGTGTTGCTGGAACCGGGGTTTATGCCGCAGTCCAGCAGAACCTGGCTCTCTCTAGTCTGGACGAGGATCGCTGATCTTCCAACCTGCTGGGCTCCCCCAAGCATCGTGACGCGGACATCTCCGACCCCGTAGACGAGCGGCCTGAAGATTCTCTCACCGATCGACCTGAGAATCTTCTCTCTTTCTTTGCTCTCGGAGTGGATGAAGTGCCTCACGTGGGCCATGATCTTGGAAGCCATAGGAGGGCTCCTCAAAATGCGAGGTCTCCACCGCGTCTTCTCAACGATCTCTTGGAGGATGAGCCCGTTCTTTCCGATGGCCAGTCCGGGTTTCTTCGCCTCGATTATGATCTCTCCGAGGCTAGGGTCGAAGGCTATGTTCGTTATCTCGGCGTCCTTTGGGACTATCTTGCTCAGAACGTCTTCCGCCTCTTTCTCGGGAAGCCTTACGGACGGGTCGGACCGGACGACTATCCTCTTCCTGATCATGTTGACTATGTCGCCTATAATCCTGCTCTGTTTGATCAGAATCTCCGGTTTCTTTGAGTATATGGCTAGGGTGGGCCCTTCAAACTCTATTCTAGTTATCTCGGCCTCTTTAGGGATATGCTGTAAGATTGTCTGTTGAATCTTGAGTTTTTCAACCGCTTGAGGAGGCAAACCGTTGTCCCCCTAAACCTAACCTGCTAACCTCATTGTGGACGCTGGTTCAAGAGCTAATCAGAGCCTTCTTCTCCTCTTCTGCGAGCTCACGGTATCCATTCCCGTCTATGACCACGATGTCGAAGCTATCTCCGCTTGCCACATCCCTCTTCATGGCGGACTCTATAGACTTGACAACGATCGGCAAGGCCTCTTTGACAGTCATGTCCTCCCTGTACCTATCCTCTAAAACTCCGTAGGCGATGGGTGATCCTGACCCCGTCGCCACACACTTCTCCTCCGTTAGGCTACCGAAGGGGTCGAGCGAGAAGACGTGGGGTCCTGAGTCGTCTATGCCTCCCAGTAGAATCTGGGTTACCAACGGGGCTAAACGAGAAGAGAAGAGCATGTTAGCCACCAACCTGCCTGCTGAGCTTACGGGTATGGGGCGTTTACGTTCGAGACGGTAAAGGTTAGCGTTGACTTTGAGAACCTCAACTGACCACTGCGCGTCGGCGACGTTGCCGGCTATCGTCATAGCCAAGTGATCGTCGATCTTGTATATCTTCTTCCCTCTCTTATGCACTACTAGGGGCCCCATAGTCACCCTCGTATCTGAGGCGAGTATGACCCCGTCTCTGCAGACGACGCCGATCGTCGTAGTCCCTTTGAAGGCGAACCTATCAGCCACTCCCAGCATCTTTCCCTTAATCTCCTGAAAACCACAACATTGATACTTACCGGAATAAGGAGACAATTATTACTGGAGGAAAAGTTACATTTAAACCCTTCGTTAATTTTAAATACTTAAACTTTTGATGATTCTGTTCAGACCGGCTTATTCCCACTCTATCGTTGCCGGAGGCTTGTGGGTTATATCGTAGACGACCCGTGTCACTTCCGGTATCTCATTCGTTATCCTCGTGGAGATTCTCTCCAGAACCTCGTATGGCACCTTGGCGAAGCTCGCCGTCATAGCTTCACGGCTCTCCACTATCCGGACAGCTATGACGTCGCCGTAGGCCCTCGAGTCTCCCTTAACCCCCGTGCTCTTTACACCCGTGAGAACCGCGAAGTACTGCCACAGCTTGCCTTTCAGCCCGCTCCGCTCAATCTCCTCGGCAACGATCTTGTCGGCTTTCCTGACGATCTCAACCTTTTCGGGGGTGACTTCTCCCACAACCCTGACGGCTAAACCCGGCCCCGGGAAGGGTTGTCTATGCACAATCTCCTCGGGTAAACCCAGTTTCCTCGCGACCTCTCGAACCTCGTCCTTGTAGAGGTCTTTCAAGGGCTCAATTATCGCCTTGAACTTTATCCTCGTCGGCAGACCCGCCACGTTGTGGTGGCTCTTTATCTTTTCTGAGTGACGTCTGAAACCGGACTCGATCCTGTCCGGGTATATGGTTCCCTGTATCAGGTACTCTGCACCCACCTTCTCGGCTATCTCCTCGAAGACCTTTATGAACTCCCTCCCGATGATCTTCCTCTTCTCCTCGGGGTCTACGACCCCCCTTAGCTTCTTCATGAAACTCTCCTTTGCGTCGACTACGAGGACGTTCACCCCCACCCTCTTGAAGGTCTCCTTGACGAAGTCTCCTTCTCCCTCCCGCATGAACCCGTGATCCACAAAGACCGGTATGAGGTTCTTCCCTAACACCTTGGCCGCTAGGATCGCGGCTGTGCTTGAGTCTATGCCCCCGCTGAGGGCGATCACAGCCTTCCCTTTACCTTTGATCTTCTTGATCTCGTCTTCGATGTTGGATGATGGGCTCCAGTTCGGTCTACAACCGCAGACTTCGAAGATGAAGTTGCGGAGCATCTCTGCGCCGTGTTCGGTGTGGGTTACCTCCGGGTGCCACTGCAGGCCGTAGATCGATCTCTCCACATCCCTGTAGGCGGCTACGGGGCAGGCTTCACTGTAGGCTAGGACTTCGAGGCTCCCCGGCAGGCTCTGCACAGTGTCGCCGTGGCTCATCCAGACCTTCTCTCTGGGACCTAAACCCTTCAGGACGCCAACAGGCTTGACGATGGTTACGTATGTTATCCCGTATTCCTGTCTGGTTCCTCTGGTGACTTTACCTCCGAGGATGTGGGCGATGAGCTGGTGTCCGTAGCAGAGGCCGAGGATGGGGATTTCAAGGTCGAGTATTCTCGGGTCGATCTTGGGAGCGTCCTCCTCGTAGACGCTTGACGGTCCACCAGAGAGGATCAGCCCTTTGACGTTGAACTTTAATCTCATCCGCTCTACATCGTCGGGGCTTATGTCGCATGGAACAATCTCCGAGTAGACACGGTTCTCCCTAACTCTCCTAGCTATCAGGTGGCAGTACTGACCCCCAAAGTCGAGGACCAAGATTGTGTCGAGCCTACCCATCACCAGACTCTCCGTACCCCATATTCGTCACGTAGTTTATATACCTGTAATTTTCTTGAATATAGAAGGGGAGAGAGTAGGGGTGAACTTTAATGTCGAGTGAAGAGGTTGAAGGATATTACGAGAAGGTTCGAAGCGAGTCGAGGGAGACGATCGCGTCGGTTCTGCCGAGGATAATCCTCGACGTATCAGCGGCGATCTTGATCTGGCTCTTCGGTAGACTCGTCTTTGTTCCGATCGCTGAAGGCATCTACTTCTTGGGATATCCACTGCCGCAGCTACTGAACTTCATCCTGATAGTTGCGTTGGCCGTGATCGTGTTCAGGATGATCTTTGACGTCCGGAGGCTCATCGAGGGGTTAGCCGGCTTCGCCGCCTGCGAGATAGGTGCTCCCTACGATGTCTCTCCCGAGGAGGTTGAACACTACAGAACCGCGCTTCGAGGAGTCTTCGACATAATCGTCGTCTCGCTCATCTACATGCTCTTCGTGGACTTCCTGTCGAGGATACACGTAGCCCTCTCCGGAGTCGCGTTGCTGGCCATAGTTGTGTGGGCGATCTACAAGATTTGGAGGGTGGTTCAGGCAGTTTCGGAGGAGATACGGAGGTACACAACCGCGTGGGCTAAGAAGGCTCTGAGCAAACCTTAAGGAATAACCTTAGAGGGGAAGCCGTCGACTTGAGCCTACCACTGAAGCTCTCCTTCCTAGCGATGATCCTTATCGCCGACCTACTATTTTTTCTCTTCTTCGGCGTGTATTACCCGGAGATTCTCGAGGCTCTTCTCCAATGGCTACCTTGGGGGAACAACGTGGAGAAGGCGCTCCTGATAATCTCTGGGCTGGTAATCGCCGTGTTGACTTCGACGGGGATCGTCTACATCCTGGTGAAGAACATGATGAGAACCGTGGAGTGAGAAAGGGGTAAAGAGGGCTGAAGATGAGAAACGCTACTGAAGGTAAGGCGAATCTCAAACGCGATCTTGTTGTTGGGAAGATTCTTCCAGAGAAACCTCTCCGCCGCGTTACTCATCTGGCTCTTCGGGGTTCTGGTCTTTATACCCATCGCGTTGGGGATAGACCCGGCGGGGTTACTCTTGCCCTGCAGCTTGATAATCCTTCTGGGTTTCTCCTTCTTCCTCTTCAGGGGTTTGAGGGGGTTGAGGGACGTGTTGGATGCGGCTTCGGAGGTCTTGGCTTACAAGTGGGCTCGGAGGAGAAGGAGGAGCCGTCTGGAGGATGTGGAGCGGAAGGTTAGGGCCGCGTTGTATTCCGCGACGATCCTGATCTTCTATCTGCTTTACTCTCCTCTGCTTGCGGGAATCCACCCGTCGATAAACGGTGTAGCCGTGATCCTCGTCATTCTGGGGGTTCTCTCAATACTGTTTAGAGGGTTGGCTGGAGAATAGGCGGAGCCCTTCTATCCCTTCATCTCCTCCCTAGTCCTGAACTTGGGTTTATATTTGAAGCATCCGTAGTCGCCCGTTGTGCATGAGAGGCAGAGCTCGTCTACCGGTATGCCTATGCCCTCGCTTAAGCCTTCTACATCGTTGTAGCCTAGAGTCTTAACGCCTACCTCCTTCCCAACCAGTTCATTTATCTCTTTAAGCGAGCACTTGCCCTTACACACCTTGTAGGCGAGGAGTTCCTCTTGGGTTGGGAAGTCTATGCCCGCGTAGCAGGGATAGATTATCGGCGGGAACGTTAGGAGCAGGGAGACCTCCTTGGCCGCCTTGAGCTTAGACTTCACGATTATCTTGGAGCTCGTCCCCCGGACTATACTGTCGTCTATCAGGATTACACGCTTCCCCTCTATAGCCTTCTTTATGGGAGTTATGTTGAGAACTACCTCCTCGCGTTTCTCCGGCTCTATGAAGCTCCGCCAGCTTCCCTTCCTCCGGTAACGGTCCTTCATCAAGCCTTCCTCGAAGGGTATGCCTGAATGTTCTGAGTATCCTAGGGCGGCCGGCCTAGCCGAGTCTGGAACAGGGATGACAACGTCTCCGTCTATGGGATACTTCTCGGCGAGTATATGTCCCATCCTCTTCCTAGCGTAGTAGACGTTGACACCCTCGATGTAGCTGCTTGGATGCGCGAAGTATGTGAATTCGAAGGGGCAGTGAGCGTGCCTCTCGGCCTCCGCGAACCTGTACTCCTCAACCCCATCCTTGCTGATCTTCAGGAGCTCGCCGGGCTGAACATCCCGGATGAGCTCGGCGCCAAGCCGGTCGAGCGCGCAGCTCTCCGAGGCCACGATGTACGATGAGGTCTCCTCCTGCCATCCTAAACAGAGGGGCCTGAACCCCTTCTCGTCCCTAGCGGCGATCAGCTCCCCTTTAGAGGTTAAGATTACGATGGAGAAGGAGCCGTTGAGGTGGGGATTGAGAGCTCTTAGCCCTTCAGCCCATCCTAGACCCGCCTTCAGGTTCTGGTGAAGCCCGAGGCCCATAAGTTCCGTGTCCGTCATGTTTGGGGGCGGGGAGAGCCCGCTTTCCGTAAGGTTTCGGAGGAGATACTCTCTGTCGAGGGTTCCGTTATGGGCTATGCAGAATCCTTCAGACCCTCCTATCTTCAGTGGATGGGCGTTCCGCAGGGTTGACTTAGCCGTAGTTGAGTACCTGACGTGGCCTATCCCAACGTTGGCGTTCATCTTGAGGAGGGCCTTATATTCTCCTTCGGTGACTTGGGAGACGATGCCCAACCTCTTGAGGGGCTTGCGGTTGGGGACGGCTATCCCCCAAGACTCTTGCCCTCTATGCTGGAGAGCCTCCAGTCCGGAGATGATCATGGGAACTACGTTGCAGCCTTCCAGGGAGAATACACCTATGACCCCGCAGTGCTCCCTCATCATGGCTCCACCAGACTCTTCACCACATTAAAAGTTTTTGGAAAAAATAAAGGGTTACCCTAAAGTAGAATCTTCAGCTCATCTATGGCTCGGAGAACCCGCCTTCCCCGCTCCGTTATCCGGAAATACTTCCTCTTCTCTTTGCTGTACGTTGTTGTGAGCCCCTTCTTATCCAAGTCGTTTAGGTGCTGGTAAACGGCGACTCTCGTCATGGTTTTACCCAAGGCTTTCCATATCTCGTACCCGTAGGCGTCCCTCTGGCTTAGAATCCGGAGAATCCTCTCCTTCGTGCTGAGCTCGGCGCCGAGCACCGCTGTCTTTCTCTTCTTGGCCAGGGCTTGGAGAACGTCCGTGGCTTTCAACCCGCTCCCCGTTATTAGACAGACAACCCTGTCTTTTTGGTCTAGCATTCCACTGTCCCGTATTCTCTTCAGAGCGGCTATCGTCGCTGAGCTAGCAGGCTCGGCGAATATGCCTTCCAGTTTAGCTATAGCCTGTTCGGCTTGGAATATCTCCTTGTCGGAGACTGAGAGGGCTGTTCCATCCGATTCTTTTATGGCTTTGATGGCCATCTCCAGCTGGAGGGGCTTTCTGACGAGTATGCCCACCGCGTGGGTTAGAGACATACCGACTCTCCTACCTTTAGAGTCCTCAGCCTTCCGGTAAGAGTCTATTATAGGTGAGCATCCCTCGGCTTGGACGCCTATCATCCTCGGCGTCGAGTCTATCCTACCCATCTCTTTGAGTTCCTTAAAGCCTTTCCAGATCGAGTAGATCGTTCCGCCGCTTCCCATAGGGACTATGAACCAGTCTGGAACCCCCATCTGCTCCGAAACCTCGTATGAGATAGTCTTCTGAGCCTCGAGGGTTAGGGGGTTGAGCTCAGGCGTAGCTTGATACCATCCAGTCTCGGACGCCAGCCTCTCAGCCTCCTCTATGGACTTGTCCACTGTCTCGCCGCACTCCTCGATCACGGCGTCGTATATGAGCATCTGGGCGAGCTTACCAACATCCATTATCTTCGGGATCAGAACGTGGCAGAGGAGCCCGTACTTGGCACAGTACGCGGCCAGAGAAGCCCCCATATTCCCGTTGGTGGCGCAGATCAAGGTTTCGTAGTTTAGGTCTATGGCGTTGGAGAGGAGGAGGGCCGCGCTTCTGTCCCTGAAGGAGCCCGTCGGGTTCCGCGTCTCATCCTTGAGGAGGAGGCTCCTCACATCCATCCGGTCGGCTAGACGGCTTACAACGTGAAGCGGGGTTCCCCCCTCATTCATCGTCACAAGGTTCTTTACCTCGGGGAGGAGGCTACGGTACCTCCAGAAGGTAAGGGGGCCGCTGAACTCGGCGGCCCTCAACCTCTCAGGTCTCATCCTGTACTCGAGTAGGCCGCCGCACACTGGACACTTATACTTGGGCGGATAAGGCTCAACCACGCTCTCGCAGTCGATGCATACAAGGAGGCTCATCCGAACCATCCACTAAAAATATCCCTCTTCAACCCTTTTAATAGTACTCCCCCAAAAAAGGAGGAGGGTTAAAGATTAAAGGTTTAGTGTCGCTCGGTGAAGTTTGGTTGGGCCTCCAAAGCGCATAACTTATCTACCCCACATCCAATACATCCTTTGGATTCGATGGCCATGTCCCGTTGTAGTCGATGCGGGTTCAAGATACCTGAAGATGAAGAAGCCAGGTTCTGTCCCAACTGCGGAGCCCCTCTAAGGCTGGTTGTTCAGCCCCCAACATACGCGGAGACGTTAACCCTTGAAGACCGGCTTCCTAAAGTCTCTATATCGAAACGTTTTATGCTTGTGGCGGTCTTCTTCGCCGTCGGTTTCACCTCGACCATTGCGGGTGCTCTCTCGAGCATGGACAGTTCAGAGGCTCAGATGATTCTCCGCGAGACCGAGAAGGTAAGGAACATAATCCTCAACGCTCCGGAGATAGGTGTAGCGGTGATCTTCGGTAACAACCTGATACACTGCCTCTTCATGTTTGTTCCGGTGCTGGGAATCATCCATGGGGTATACGTGCTCTACTCAACTGGGAGGG
This sequence comes from Candidatus Bathyarchaeota archaeon B26-1, assembly GCA_001593925.1. Taxonomy (GTDB): domain Archaea; phylum Thermoproteota; class Bathyarchaeia; order Bathyarchaeales; family B26-1; genus B26-1. The sequence goes on along the minus strand of LUCD01000026.1, from coordinate 1,851 downwards.
TTCTGGCAGCTCTGGGGGCGCTCCATGGAGGCAACCCGCTTCTTCTCCTACTCTCCGTGATGGTCTTCCCACACGCTGTTATGGAGTACGTGGCCTACAGCCTAGCCCTCTCGGAGAGCTTCTGGATCACGTACACCGCGGCGAAGGGAGGCTTGAAGGCTCTCAAACAAGAACTGAATAGTGCACCTAAGATGATAACGGCCTCAACGGTCATCCTCTTGCTGGCCGCGGTTATAGAGGTGCTGATTCTGCTCCAAGCCTAGTACTTCACTTCATAGATGAGTATGAGCGCGTAATAGGCGTTGTTCACGGCTTCACCCCTCGAGTAGTACACGAGTTTGAAATGTTTATTGAAGAGCTCAAAGTTCTGGTAGACTCCCCAGTACTGGCTTTGAACGTATTGGGAGTCTGGAACCTTCCTGTACTTGCCGTAGGTCATCATCAAGTAGAGAGTCGTGTTCTTCCCGTAGCTGCTCCACTCCCAGTAAGACCGCCCCCCAGAAAAGACATCTCGACCGAACTTGGTCTCGTTGAGGCCCGCTATCTTTATCATCCACTTGAACTTCCCAGCCTCGCCGTAGGGTAGGTCCCACCCGTCCTTGGTGATCGACGTGAAGACAAGGACGTGGGTTACGTTGTATCTTTTGAGTATCTTGATCGACTCATTCACGGGGGACATGAACATCTTCGCTATCTGCTCTATCTGGGTCCAGTTGAAGGTCTGGTTGTCGGCTAGAGAGGTCTTGTTACCGATCGTCGTTATCCAGTAACCGTAGTCCCACCAGCTGGCTACCACGGTTGGCCCGTATGGAGGTGAAGGGGGAAGCTCCTCCCTCATCCACGCTAGAGCCTCAAACCAGTCGGTGACCGTCGAGGACGGTTTGACGGGGAGGCTCGCCGCCGCTATCGTGACGGGTGAGTAGGCTTGAGAGAAGACCCTCGGACCTTGAGCCCTCGGCCCCATCATGAAGTCCGTCCCTATTACAAAGTTGAAAACGAGGAGAAGGAAGATCACGAGTACAGCTGCTCCGCTGAACTCCTTTCCCAGACGCGCCCTAAAGCGGGCTCTCCGTTTCGTCGGCACGGTCTTCTCTTTCAACAGGACTATGAAGGGCCTCGCCAGCCGGACTACCGCTAGGGCCCAAAGGAGGCTAACGGCTGGAGCCAAGATGAGGGTAAGCCTGATCATGGTGCTGGCGAAGTAGATAGCTGTCAATCCGTATATGGTCAGGAAGATTCCCCTCCGGGTTCCCATCTGAACCGCGAAGAAAATTCCTAAAGGCAGGAAGAGAACGCCGAAGTCGTAGTAGAAGGTAGCCCAAGCCGACGGCTTATGCTCAGCAACCGACTCGAACAGGGGATAGGAAGACCTCAAGAAAGGGTTCAATGTCGAGATGAATTTTGCTCCAAGAGGCTTAACGTAGCCCATGCTCCAAAGTAGAGCGAACGCAACGACGGATAGAGCGATTATACCTCCGCTACAGATCACCTTGAGCCTCCGGGTTCTCATACGGCTGTAGGCTTCGAATATGCACATTAGTAGGAGAACTCCGTAGACGGGCATGAGGGTTGCTTCCCGCAGAAATCCGAAGCCGAGTTTCGGGACATTGACGCATATGAAGAGGGTTAAGCCGAAGGTTACGCCGTAACTGACGAGTAGCTTAGTTGAGTATTGGCGCATCAGCAACAAAACTAAGGCGAAGAGCGCGGTCATCGCGATCGGATAACGGGCGGCCCCCCAAGAAGCCGTTATGTAACCCAGGGACAAGCCGGAAGCCACGGAGTACAAAAGGCTCTTCTTGAAGGAGACCTTCTCCTCCACGGCTCTTAAAAAGAAGATCATGAAGAGGA
>LUCD01000025.1 GCA_001593925.1 Candidatus Bathyarchaeota archaeon B26-1 | reverse complement strand
AAAGTACTCCGCGGAGAACGATGAGTTGCAGAGTATAGTGACTTGAGGCGCTGATAGATAGAGGGGTGGGGTTTTGGGTCAAGATCAAACATCCTCTTCCAGAGGCTTTCTCGTCTGGGTTGAGACGAGTCTCAGAAAAGTCTTCAAGGATAAGGCTTTGGTTAAGGTTGGAGGGGAGACGCAAGCCTTCATATCTGCCGCTAGAGGCGAGTACGAAAGCTTCCAAGTCGTCGTCTCCCCTAGGGAAGGCGGCGATCTAAAGAACGTTGAGGTTGAGGTCTCGGACCTCTCATCTGAAAGCGGATCATACTCAATCCCGAGGAGATGCGTCGAGGCCTACCTAGTCGGATACATCCAAAACAGAGAGGCCGGGTATCCGGTGGAGCACGTAGGCCTCTGGCCAGACCCGCTTATGCCCTTGAAGCCGTTCAACGTGAGGGACGGCGAGGTTCAACCGGTCTGGGTGACCGTCTATGTTCCAAGGGATGCCCGGGAGGGCCTCTATAAGGGAACCGTAACCATTAGGCCTCAAGGCTTAGGGGAGAGGAGGGTGACCGTCAAGTTGAGGGTCTGGGGTTTCTCTCTGCCCAGTACCCCCCATTTGAAGACCGCCTTCGGGTTTACAACGCTCGATCATGGAAGCGCCTTCAGAAGGTTCTACCCGGCTGAGAGGTTCAACCAGAAGGAGATCATTAAACGCTTTTTATCGGTTCTAAGAAGGCATGGTGTCAACATTCTCTGGTACGGATACGTGACGACGCGCGACCCCTACCTTCTAAGAGTCGTGAAGGACGGCGGCGTCTGGAGATACGACTTCACGGAGGTCGAGGAACTGCTAGAGTTCATAGTATCGGAAGGCTTCAGCTTCAACATCTTCGCCCCCACTTACTGGTATGAAGCAAGCGGCCTATTCGCTTTGAACCCCCTCTTAAAGGAGTTCGATTACCTGGGCGACAAAGTCTATTCCTCGGAGGAGTTCGAGCTTGTGGTGAGGCAGCTCCTTGAAAGCTACGTCGATTATCTACGTAAGAGAGGATGGCTTGACAGGGCGATCTGCTATATCAGCGACGAGCCTAGGAGGGAGCGTGACTTCATACATGCCAAAAGGATCGCTCATCTGGTTAAGGAGGTCTCTCCCACGTTGAAGACGGTCATCGCTTCGGGTTACATTATCCCATCGGTTGCTGGTGAAGACGTGGATGTCTGGTGCGTCCACCTAGGATGCTTCGAGGAGGGACGGAGGCTGATCGAGGAGAGGAGAGCTGAAGGCGACGAGATATGGTGGTATGTCTCGAACAGCCCCAACTACCCCTACCCTACGCTCTTCCTAGACTTCCCAGCGGTCTCCCATAGAATCATCTTCTGGATGGCTTGGAAATACGGCGTAAAGGGCTTTGGCTACTGGAATACGACTTACTGGCATGACGGCCAACTAACGGACAACTTCAGGGAGGATCCGGAGGAGAGGTGGCCTAAAGGCCCTTGGAACCCCCTCTTCAACGCCAAGACGCCCGCGAATGGATGCGGGCAACTCATCTACCCTGGCCCGGATGGACCGATAGTCTCGATACGTCTCTCAATAGTCAGGGACGGGATCGAGGATTACGAGTACTTGTACCAATTAAACAAACGGGTTGAGATGCTTAGGGAGGCTATGCAGAGGAGTCCGGACCGTGATTTAAAGGCTCTAATGAGCAGGGCTCGGAGAACTCTGGGCCGTATAGACGAACTTGTCCGAAGCACTACGGAGTACGAAAAGAATCCGGATAAGATATACGAGGTTAGAAACGAGGTTGCAGAGTTAATAGAGGAGATAAATAACACCCTTGAAATTAGAGAGCCTTATCTCTAGCTCGCAGGCGAAGTAGAATCGTGGAGAACCCCTAACCAAGTATGTGAAGGGTGGTGAAGGTTCCGGAGCGTCCAGCCTTAATAGACAATTCTTGGAGGATGGTCGTCATTTTTCTTCGGCTGTGGGAGCCGACCACCTCTTGAATAGGTTGTGCTCGATTCCTAGGGCGTCGAGGACCTTCCCGACTATGAAGTCTACAAGGTCTTCGATCTTCTCCGGCTTGTGGTAGAATGCGGGCATCGCGGGGATTACGGCGACTCCTTGCATTGCTAGTTCTAGAAGGTTGCGGAGGTGGATGGCGTTTAGGGGCGTTTCACGTGGGACGATTACGAGTTTACGTTTCTCCTTCAGGGTGACGTCTGCGGCTCTTAGGATGAGGTTCTCCGAGTATCCGTGTGCGATGCCGGCTACCGTCTTCATGCTGCATGGGATTATGGCCATGCCGTCTGTTATGAAGGAGCCGCTGGCGATGGGGGCGGTGAGGAGGTCTTCGTCGTAAACGTGGCTCGCCAACCTCTCTAGGTCCTTCCTAGCGACTCCAAGCTCGTATTGGAGCATCTTCTCTCCGGCCTTGCTGATTATCAGGTGTGTCTCAACGTTCTTCTCCTTCAGGGCTTCTAAGAAACGTTTTCCATATATGACTCCGCTAGCACCCGTTATAGCAACTATCAACCTCATGCACGGAACCAGCCTGACCACGGAGCTACCAGAATACTCTCTCGGACCATACTGTTAACGTTTTCTAAAATGTCTCCAAGTTTACCATTCAACCAGAAAATGCGGAGAGGCTCTATTCTCCCTCAAATGAAGCTCTGATGCTAAATGGGAAAACCCGCCCGAAAAGAGGCTCAAAAACCTTAAGTTGCCATGTCCGGCTTCATCATCATAAAACTTAAATGTTCTATAAAATAAAACATTTTTAGGAGTGTTATTTCGGGGATGGTTATGGTTATTAGTCCTTTTCTTTTTGGTGATTCTGGAGGAGCTTGGAGGGAGATGGAGGTTCGGCGGTACCAAGGCGGTAAGGCTGAGGTCTTATGGGATGATCAGTGGGTGCCTGCTGGAGAAACCGAGTTCTCATTAACAATCTCTACAGCAGATGAGATTATTGGTGGTGAGGAGTGATGGTTAAGGGCATATGGACCAAAAAGATCATTCTCGATGCACAACTTATACATAAAGAAGCCAAAAAAATAGAAAGTGAATAACCTAATAAAAATCGAAGATGTTAAATTATGTTGATATTAAGGGAAGTGAGGAAGCGGGGTCATGTACACATGGACTAAAGAGATCATTCTCAACACCTCAGCTGACCATGCCTATAAGCACTTATATAGTTATGTGACTGGAAAGTATAAGGTGATTGATGAAAGAGATCCTTCAAATATTAAGGTTAAACTTCGACGCACCTCATATCTTAACATTAATATAATTCCAGAAGAGACAGGTACTCGCATCCAATTTAAATTTGACTTCTCAAAGGAATTCCTCATGTGGATCCTTTATTGTATCTTTGTATTCCTTGTTATGACGTTAATAGTAGGATTTCCATCAGGAACGCTCTTCGCCATGTCATATTTCGGTATATCCGTCTTATGGTATTTTCCTGATTCCCGTGGGAAGATAGTAAGTTCTGCAATGGACGATTTCATTTCTTTCCTCAGCAGCGAGGGCATCACGATTAAAAAGATCGATTACGTTGTTGAGCATGAGCTGGAGAAGCCTACGAAAGAAACCAGAGACATCAATATAATCTATGAAAGGCTTATAGAGGCGTGTAGTGCCATCCACTGCGGTGAAAGGCAACACGCAAGGCAATACATCGAGCATAAGCTGAGGTCATACCTAGAGAGAGGCCTAAACCGCGAAGAAGCCATAATAAAACTAGCAGAGAAAGAGGGCCTCCTCGAATGGGCCGAGGCAAAACCAAAACCCAAACCCCAGCTTCCACCAGAAACCCTATACCAACGACTACTATACAAGTATAGCGTCTACGGCCGGAGCATATCAGCCCTCGAATACAGGATAGAGGAGTACATGTGGGAGGGCCTAAGCAGGGAAGAAGCGATAACCCGACTGGCGGAGGAGGAAGGCGTAACCTAGACGACCAACAAATTCTCAGCACACTCTCACCTCAATATTAACGGCTCCACCGAGCAGTGCACAGCCACAGTTAAAGGGGCTGGAGAGGAAACCCCCAAAAAGACATTCTTCATCCTTAGAAGCAGAAACGTTTTAGTTGACTTATCGATCATATTCCATCTGTTGATCGGAGGATGAGGCTCCTAGTAAGCGTGACGAACAGGGTTGAGGCTTTAAGGGCAGTGGAGGGAGGCGCCCACATAATCGACGTTAAGAACCCCAAGGAAGGCTCCTTCGGCGCCAACTTCCCATGGATCATACGGGAAGTCAGGAAGGTCGTACCCAACAGCCTCGAGATGAGCGCGACGATCGGCGACCTACCGAACCTCCCCGGAACAGCCTCCCTAGCCGCCCTAGGCGCCGCCGTTTCAGGCGCCGACTACATCAAGGTTGGACTCTTCGGCGTAAAGACGAAGCCGGAAGCTGTAAACCTCATGGAGAAGGTCTGCACGGCCGTGGAAGAATACAACCGCCCCTCGAAGGTCATAGCCGCAGGCTACGCCGACTTCAAGGTTGCTGGTTGCCTAAACCCCCTAAGCCTCCCGGAGGTCGCACACGAGGCCGGAGCCCACGGGGTCCTCGTAGACGTCAAAGCGAAGAAGAGCGGCGGCCTCTTCGACTTCCTAAAGGACTCCGAACTCAGAGAACTGGTCGACAAGTCTCACAGGTACGGCTTAACCGTCGCCCTAGCCGGCTCCCTAGACGTAGGCGACGTCGAGAGGGTCTTCACCCTAGGAGCAGACATAATCGGGGTTAGAAGAGCCGTATGCCGTGGAAAGGACAGGCTGAGAGGCACCGTGCAGAGGGAAGCGGTAAGAGAGTTCATCAAGAAGATCAACGCCCTAGAAAGCGTTAGGCCTTGATCCTCGTATAGACGCTCCCCCTACCCTCCAGAACGGCCTCAACCCTCTCCGGATACCTACCATTAACAACAAAACAGTCCAGCCGTTCCCTCAAGAGAAGCCTTGGAAGAAACCTATCCACACTCGTCCTCTCACCCCACTCCAAAAGTTCACTCGCCCTTATCTCCCCCACAAACTCGGCGTCACGGCTCCTTTTAGGATCCTCCGTGAAGACCCCGTCCACATCCGTCACTAAGATCAGCTTCTCAACGTGGAGGAGGCCGGCGACCCACGCGGCTATCGAGTCTGAGGTTACATCCCAAGAATGCTCCAGCTGGTCCTCGCGGAAGACCAGCCTCGAAGGCAAGAGTATTGGCAGGGTTCCAGACTTGGAGAGCCTCTCAGCCTCCCCCAAAGAGTAACAGATGCGAGAGTTCGGCGTCAAGTCCGATAGGAACAACCCGTAAATGTCCATGCCGAGAACAGCCATCCTATGGGCAGCTGCGTCAGAAAGGCCGAACCTCCGGTCAAGAACCCTCACAACATCAGCGAACATTCCCCCGCCGGGCAGGACGAGGAAGGGGTGAACCCTCACGAGGCCGCTTAGACTCCGGCAGAGCCTCCTCAAACACTCCGGATACTCCGATAGGCTTCCCCCAACCTTTATGACGGCCTCCATCTTACGATCTCCCCCTCCATCTCGCTCGCCACCCTCAAGGCGACGCCGACGGACGGCGAGACGAGAGCCGCACCCGCACCCAAGAGTTCACCTAGATCAATTATCTTCCTGAAACCCGCCTTCCGGGCTGCCTTCTCAGCCAAGAACTTTCTACCCAACCCCGTGACCACTATCGGGAGGTCCTCCCTAGAACGCGGCTCCACCCTCCTGTAGACATCCCTCAAACCGTCAATTATCTGCTGGAGCTGCCGCTCATAGACGTACTCAGCGATCCCGACGATCTCCTCCTCCGTTAACATCTCGATGTCCGCGCAGACCACCCGAGCCAGCCTCGCAGCTGCCTCCAGAAAAGTTTTACCCCTACCATCCGCCGTATCAACTGTGTACTCCTCTTCCGTGATGTTCCCGAGGATCAGGTGTACGTCCCCCGACTGGGCGAAGAGCTCCGATGAGACCCTCGCCACCCTCCCTCTAATAGGGATGGAGGAAACTATCGAGGCGACGTTTGTGCGGAGGGACCCCGTGTAGACGAGCTCTCCGTTCATGAGTTTCTCTAGGTCCGTCTTACCCGCGGCGGCGACCCTCCCATCGATTATGGGGATTATGCTCGTCGTTGTGCTCCCAACATCCACCACTATACAGTTCTTCAGGACCTGCGAGACCATCCACCCGGTTGCCGCCCAGTTGGCCGCCGCCACCCTCATCGGCTCCTTCCTCGCCTCCTCAACCTCTATGAGGTTCGCATCCACGTCTAGGACGTAAATCCGAGTTCCCCCGTAGACCTCCTCTACGCAGTCGAGTATGTGGTTGACCCCCTCCCTCTTCGTCTGGTAGGCGTCGGAGAGCTCAGCCGTCATAGTTACCCCAACGCCGTCCACCCTAACCGGGGAGACCGCCTCCTCACTAAGCCTCCTAAGCACCCCCGGAAGGTTCTCCTTACCCCTCCTCCATATAGGGAAATACTCCGTAAACGTCCTGAGAGTCCGGACCGCATTGCCCTCCGTTCTAAGGAAGGCGAGCTTAGTATTCGCCCCTCCAATATCCAAGCCGATGACCTCTACCATGCGCAGCCACCACCTCGAATGATACTTAGGAGGCTCCTCTTAGATTTTTGGAGTTCATCCTCAGCACGGTTCATATCTGAGGAGTGGGAGAGGATGAGGGCGCACGACCCTCTACCCCCCGTAACCGGGAAAGGAGGAGAGAAGACCCCCCTCAACCCGTAGATTTCCGGGAGAACCCTTGGAGGCGGCTTTGGAACCCTCACCTTCCTGAAGAGGGCGTAACCATCGGTACACGGCTCTCTTGGAAGCCTCCGCTCCAACACCGCGTCGGCGACCGCTTGGGCAGGATTGAAGTTTACGACCTCCCTCAAACCGACGTACGACGTTGTAAGCCTCGGGTTGACCTCGACTATCACGGGCTCCTCGTCCGTGAGAACCATGTCAACGCCGACGTACCCGACAAGGCCTCCCAGAGCCTCCACGATCAGCCGTGCCGCCTCGAAGGCTTCGCTCCTCAACTCGTGATCCAAAGGAACAAAACCGCCCTCATAACTCGAGTCTGAACGTGGAGGCGCCAACCTAACTATCTGCCCATTCAAGGTTAATGGGAGGGCCTCCCCGCCCGTTGAGATGAGACTCACGCTGGAGGCGACTCCGCTGACCAACTTCTGAATGATGAAGACTTCGCCCTCCGACTCTCGCCTCACCTTCTCGACTGCCGTAACTACTTGAGTCTCGTCTCTGAGGACGCTCAACCCGGAGGAGCCCACCCCATCCACGGGCTTGAAGACTAGGGGGTAGCCGAGGTCCCGGGCAAAACGCCTTATCACCTTAATGTCCTCATGGATGTCGGCTACTACGGTCTCGGGGGTCCGCAACCCAACGCGTTCGGCCGCCCTGTAGACCTCCATCTTGTTAGAGGCCTTCTCTATCCCCTCAACCTTGCAGTTGAGGCTCTTACCCCCAGAGGCCTCCACCTCCCCCACAAGATTTCGCAGTGTTCCGCCCGACTCAGGCGCGATCACGTAGACGCAGTCAACGTTCTCGGATGTCTTTTTCAGGTTCTCGTCCACACAGTCTTTCGTATTTATCGGGACCACGATGTCAGCCTCAAGCGGGGGGTTGAACCTCCTGAGCCTCGAGTCGAGGAAGGTCGTCACCTCCCATCCGGCCGCCTTAAAGTCCGAGATCAACCCCCTCAACATCGCGTATCCCTCACTTAGAATGTTGGATGGAAAATGTTCACCGGCGAACCCTCCTCCAACAACATGCTCGTAGACCAGAATCCTCAAGCTTATACCCTCCCGTACAAATACTAATGGAGCGGGGTTCCCACTTGAAGGTTATTCCGGTGATAGACGTTCTGAAGAACTTAGCCGTCCACGCGGTGAGGGGTGAGAGGGCTAAGTATCAACCCCTAAGGAGCGTTCTCTGCCCCTCAGCCAACCCCATAGAGGTTGCCTCAACCTTCCGCTCCCTCGGGTTCGATGAGCTCTACATGGCGGACCTAGACGCCATAGCGGGCCGAGAGCCAAACCTCCTCCTCTACCGGAGGGTGAACGATCTTACGGGCCTCCGTCTGATGGTCGATGCGGGAGTAAACACGGTCGAAGCTGTGGAGAAGATACTCGAAGCCTCAGTCTCAAACGTTATCATAGGAACCGAAACCCTGAACGACGTAAACCTCGTAGGAGAGGTCGTTAACCATTTCGGGAGAGACCGGGTGATCGTCAGTGTAGACCTGAAGGGAGGGAGAATCCTAAGCCCTTCCGAGGCTCTAAAATCTCTAAGCCCCGCAAGGCTCGTTGAGAGGTTCGCGGAGATGGGTGTCAGGAGGGTTATAGTCCTCGATTTACTCAGGGTCGGAACGGAAGGGGGAATCAACCTAAAAGTAGTAAAGGAAATCCTCGAGGAGACCCCGGTTGAGGTTTTGACTGGGGGAGGCGTAAGGAGCATCGAGGACCTAGAGGAGCTGAGGGAGATAGGTGTATCCGCCGCCCTAGTGGCAACAGCCCTGCATAAAGGGAGGATAAGGGTGGAGGATCTGAAGATCAGAGGATTCCTATAACGCGGACCAGCATATTCTTAGGCTTGCCACATCCTCAAACTGGTTCCGCTCGACGATCGAGGTAACCGATCTCCACCCGGTAAAAATAAAAGTTTTTAGGGTTCACTAAAGGTCGTGTGGAGGGGGAGTCCCGTGGAAGCCGTCTTCAGGAGGAGCTTCTGGGACCCTTCGATCTCCGCGCCATGCCTCACGCTCCTCACGCTCGGCGGCCTCCTAATAGCTCTCTGGCCCTCCGAAACCTACCCAATAGCGCTTCCAATAATCGGGGTAGGCCTCTACAGAGCCTATTCAGGATTAAGGTTCAGATACGTGATCTCAAGTTCGGGTGTAGAGGTTTTCAAGGGAGACAGGCTATCCAAGCGAATCACCATGAAGGATGTTAAGGCTTCGAAGATCAGAATCAGGGGAGGCCGGGTGCGAGACTTATCAGACGCCTCGGTCACGTCCCTGCTCTTGGCCACCCGGAGGGGGCCGGGTGTCTTCCTTTTCCTCGACATCGGAACTATTGAGTTCTTAGATCAGGAGGGAAAGATCATCCTTAAGGTTAAAGGGGTCAAGGTTGGACGGTTCCTCGAATCGCTGAAGAAGATTCAGGGTCTCGACCGTTGACTGGACTTCAGCTCCTCTATCCTCAGCCTGATCTGCTCCGTCATCTTACTGAGTAGAAGAGACAGCGTTTCGAATCTTTCTCTGAGGTTCTCTAGGGCTTCTATCCTCTCCTCCCTAGAGGCGTCTTCTTTCAAGAGAAGAACCCTTATGGCCGGCTCCATAACCGATGGCACATCGATCTCCTCCACAAGTTTGAGGTCGGCTAATTCTTTGAAGAACCATCTCCGGATGGAGGATGCCAGCTTGAAGTGTCTCTCTACGGCCTTCCTGAAGACCTCCCTACCCTTCTCCGTTATTCGGTAGACCTTTCTCCTCTCTTTAAGTTTCCACTCCCCCCTGATGAGTCCCTCCCTCTCCAGCCTATTCAGGGTTGGGTAGAGCCCTCCGGCCGTCGGCGTGATCATTCCGAGGGTCCACTCGCTGATCCTCTTCATCATCTCGTATCCGTGGAGGGGACCTTTGGTCAACACGAAGAGTATGGCCAGATTCAGATAGCCTCTCCGCATCTGTTCTCTCCATGAAGACGCTATCTCTTCTGGGGTAGAGCCCATTTAGGTAGCCTCGACGAGACTGGAAAATCAACTATTATTTGAAACTTTTATATATATAAGTTTGTTACATACTTCTCTTACCGAGGATCGCGCGGAGAAAACGCAGGAAATGAAAGGTGTAGAAGACTCCTCTCTTGCGGGTTCGGGGAGAGGGTTCCTAGCCGAGGTAGCGGCTGTACTCCTGCTGAGCTTCACGGTCATCGAGTCCGCCTCCCTCATCGGGCTGTCACGCGGAGTCACTTCAACCCTCCCCCATCCCGTGGACAAGGTTCTGGGATCATCCTTCTCCGTCATGGGGCTTCTAGGCGCATATTACATGCTGAGGAAGGGGGATTGGGGAGCTTACCTCGCCATTCTAACCTCGGCCTTCGAGCTGGTTTTGGGAGGCTTCTCCCTCCTAAAGGCATACATGATGATGGATTTAGGTATTTCTCAGGCCTCCGCATCCCTCGCGGCGATCCTACTCGGGTCTCTCACACTCCTCTGCGTATTTGAAACCCCCTTAAACCGTGGGGGGAACCCGGGAAAAGGATCCCTGAAACCTGCTTCCTCAGGGTCGGAAAGCCGCTACGCCGTCGAGACGATCAACGTGACGAAAAGGTACTCTCTAGGCCCCCACGTCGTTTTAGCCGTTGATGGCATAAACCTGAAGGTGCGTAAGGGTGAGTTCATCGCCATAATGGGGCCTTCGGGAAGCGGCAAATCTACCCTACTGAACCTTATAGGCGCCTTAGACAGGCCTTCCTCAGGCAAAGTTCTGATAGACGGGGTTGACATCTCGAAGCTCGACGAGGGGGAGTTGGCGAAGCTCCGCAACGAGAAGATCGGCTTCATCTTCCAAGCGTACAACCTGATATCGAGGTCTACGGTTCTGCGTAACATGGAGCTGCCGGCCCTCGTTAAGGGATACTCGAGAGAGGAGCGGCTTAGGAGGATTCGTGAGCTCCTAGCTGTAGTCGGCTTGGAAGACAAGATTATGAGGAAGCCGAAGACCCTCAGTGGAGGAGAACAGCAACGGGTTGCTATCGCCAGGGCGTTGATGAACGATCCTCAGATAGTTCTGGCTGACGAGCCGACTGGGAACGTAGACTCGAAGACTGGGAGGGTGATAATGAAGTTCCTACGGAAATTGAATCTGGAGAAGGGAACGACGGTCATTGTTGTCACGCATGACCCTGAAGTGGCGAGGATGGCCGATAGAATACTCTATCTCCGAGACGGAAGAATCGTTAAAGAAGAAGTTGTTGGAGGTGCGTCCGCATGGAAGGAAGAGTTAAAGGCTGTTTCCTCCTGATGGTTCTCTTCTTGTTACTTGTCCCCGTCGAGGTTCAACCCCTTCAGAGTAGGCCGTCCGTATCCTTTGAGGTAACCCGTGTAGTCTGGGGCGAGGACCCGGATAACCCGACGAAGGCTTACCCCGGGTCCACGGAGGTTCCTCTAACCGTCGAGGTGCAGAACCTCTCGCCGAACGAGACCATCAAGGGGGTGAAGGCTGTTCTCCTACTGGAAAACAGCCCCTTCACCGACGTCTATGGAAATAGCAACGCGACTGCGACCGGTCAACCTGAGATAAGCGAGGTCTTAAGCCCGACCGACGAGATACTGCCGAAGGGATTCTTCACGTTAACCTTCACCCTCAACGTTGATGAGGACGCTCTCCCCGGAACCTACAGCTGCGAGATGATCTTGGAGTACTCGGTGAACTGCTCTGGGATATATCTGGAGGGGGAACCCCAGACCCTAACGGTTGAGATAATCCTCTCGAAGATCGAATCCACGATCTCCTGTTCAATCTCCCCCCAGACGGTTGAGAGGGGTGAGGTGATCGAGGTTTCGGGCTCCATAAGCCCCGCGTTGGAGAACGTAACTGTCACGTTGACGTATGAAGGGCCTGACGGGTCGGTATACACCAGAAACGTTAGAACCGACGTGGAGGGCTCCTTCAGAGACTCCTTCCAACCCAAAGTTGAGGGGTCTTGGAGCGTAAACGCCAGCTGGCCTGGAGACGAGAAGCATGAGGGGAGCTGGGTTTCGGCTTCCTTCGAGGTCAGGTTCCCAGTATCCATCGACATAGTGACCTCCAACAACCGTTTAACCGGAGGCTTAGACAACGACTTCAACATAACCATACTGAACACTGGCGGAGTACCTGTCTCGACGATCGAGGCGACGTTGACGATGCCCTCACCACTGATCGTTCACGGCGACAACAGTTGGTCCTTCGAGTACCTGGAGCCCGGAGGCTCTATAACGATCCCCGTGAAGGTCTACGCTCCAGAGGGCTCCATCGGGAGCACCTACAGCGGATCGCTCACCTTGAACTATCGAGATGATTATGGAGAGAGCCACGGTGAGAGTTATCCCATCGGCCTGATCATAGTGGGCCGGATAGAACTTGTGGTTTACGGGAAGGAGGTGGCCCCTCAACCCGTTAAGCCTGGATCGAAGGTCTCGATCACGGCGACGCTCCTCAACAAGGGGAACGTAGCCGCTAGGTACGTGAACGCGTCTATCGTGCCGAACTCTCTTCTAGACTTGACGTCTGAGAGCGCCTCCTACATCGGCGAGGTTGAAGAGAACTCTCCAGCCCCCTTCACGTTAACGGCTTATGTGAGGGGAGACGCCGAAGAAGGAGCCTTCCCAATCAAGATAAATATAACTTACCGGGACGACCAGTACAGGGACCACTCCTTCAACGTTACGGTGTACATCACGGTGGAGAAGCCTCCCCAAGGAGGGGCGGATTCGGGGGTTGAAGGGAGCCTAACGGGTTCCCTCCTAGAGGTTGGGGTGATCCTCCTAACTCTTGCCGGAGCCTCCGCGGCCCTCGTGATTCTCTACCGGAGGCGTCTCTCCACCCTTTCTAGAAGCCCTTAAAAAGGAGGCTGAAGACGTGAACGTCATCCAAATCTTCAAGTTCTCCCTCGAGGCCTTGGGGGAGCGGCGTTTACGAGCAGGCCTAACAACCCTCATGGTCGTTATGGGGGCAAGCCTGATAGTCTCCCTGAACGGTACCGGTAACGGTTTTAAGAACTTCGTGGAGGACCAGTTCAGTTCTCTAGGTGCGAACGTCCTCATACTGAGCCCCAGAAGCGAGAGCGTCACGATGGACAAGGCGTTGGCGGATGAGATCGCTAAGATCGAGGGGGTTGAGGAGGTTATCCCGTACATACAGCACATCTCCACGATAGTCTCTGGAGGGGAGGAGCAGACATCCGTTGTGGTGGGCGTCGACCAGTCTAAGCTGAACCTCCTCTTCCCAACGTTATCCCTCGAGGCTGGAGCCTTCGTCTCAGAGTCGGACAGCATCGGAGTCGTCCTAGGCAACGAGTTGGCGAGGTCCTCTAGGGGGGACGGGGCCTTCGCGACTCTAGGCCAGACCGTTAAGATCAAGTATCAGACGTATGTGGGCCAGAACCCCATCGTCGTCCAGAAGTCATTCGTCGTTCGGGGAATCCTAGAGTACGTAGGTAGCGGAGTTGTACCGGTGGATCAGATGGTCTTCATCTCGACACGGGCGGCGGACAACCTTTTTAATCGGGGAGGACTCTTCGACGGCTTCTACGTGGTAACCGAGAGCCCCGAACTGAACGAGGAGGTTCGGCGGCGACTGCAGGAACGTTACGGCGGCGACCTGGTGATAATCTCTCCCCAAGTCATAGCCGACATGATACAGCAGATCACGGGGGGACTCCACCTCTTCATCAGCATAGTAGCCATGGTCTCGCTCCTAGTCGCATCCGTAGGCATAATCACCACGCTACAGACCTCCGTTATGGAACGGATCAAGGAGATAGGGCTTCTGAAGGCCCTCGGCTTCAACAGGCGTCTAATCTTGGCTCTATTCCTCTGCGAGGCCACGGCGATAGGCATAATCGGTGGAGGCCTAGGCGTACTCTTGGGCGTAGGCCTATCCTTCGGGATGAGCAACCTCCTGGGGAGAAGCCTGCAGATAAGGGCCCCCACGTATGGGGGGCACAGGGCCTTCCCCTTACATATCGTCCCAGCCTTCGAGCCTTGGAACCTCCTTTCCACGTGGATTTTATGTGTAGTCCTAAGCATGATCTCGGGGTTCTACCCTTCATGGAGGGCATCCCGGCTGGACCCGGTTGTAGCTTTAAGGCATGAATAGGCGAGGAGAGCGCTGACCCGCTCAACGTGCGCATCCATCATCACGTTGCGGTTTTCCCGTCCATCACGGAGCATTCGAGAACGGACATCCCGCGTTTCTCTTCTGGGACCCTCGCCTAGATGGAGGCTAACCAACACTTCGGTGCAAAATTATAGAGGGCTAGAGCCTTTTGGAATGTCAGGCTTCCAAACGGCCCTTGTGGATGGGTTAAACCTTTAAGGAGAATGGTTGTCTCTTATCTTCTAGGAGGAATGCGTCGTGTGTCGTCTCTTCGGGATGCTCTCGGTGGAGCCTTCAACCGCACGGAAATATCTCCTCGAGGACCCGTGCTCCCTCTACGCTCAGAGCAAGGTTGATCCTAAGAGTCTTCAAAGCGACGGGTGGGGGGTAGGCTTCTACCTCAATGGGGCTCCACGGCTGATAAAGAGCGAGAAACCTGTCTACACGGAGTATGAAAGGTTCGCCTCAGCCGTTGAAGCTGCGCGTTCCAAGATAGTTTTAGCCCACATAAGGAGGGCGAGCAATCCGAGGGGGCTCCCAAAGGAGAGGTTGATCTCCATAGAGAACTCCCAACCCTTCACGTATGGACGTTACATCTTCGCTCACAACGGTGCGATACTTATACCCGACGAGGTTATAGCCTACTTGGGGGAGTGGGGCTCCAAGGTTAGAGGCTTAAACGACAGCGAGGTCTACTTCTGGTTCCTCGTAAGGGAGATGGAGGAGCATAAAGCAACATTACCCGAGGCCTTAAAAAGTTTTCAAAGAGCGCTCTCCTCCCTCTGGGAGGAGCACCGCGAAGACCACCCCAACTTTAACCGTCCTTACAGGGGTTTGAACCTCGTCTTCAGCGACGGCGAGAGGCTCTACGCTTACGCAAAGTATGAGGATGGGAAAGCGGCCTCCAAGTCCCTCTGCTTCAAGGACCAGCCTGCCCTCCAGATGTCCTACATAACCTCGCCGAACCGTCTTGTGGTGTCCTCGGAGAAGACGAACCGCGAGGACCCTTGGAGGCCCCTCAGAAGCGGGGAGCTACTGACCGGCTGGGTCTCAGAAGGGAGGGTGCTGACGAGCATAGAACGGGTCTAGCCGCCCGCTCAACGAAAACGCGAATGTAGCTGGGTTAGTTTTTTAGGGGCCCGCTCCAACTATTAGATACGGAGGAGCTGAAGAAGCCTCAGCTTAAGGGCTGATTTTCATAGCAGGCGTGGACTAGAGGAAAGGTTCGAGGATGATGCCGGAGGAGACTCCCGATTCCAGCGTAGGGTCCGCAGGCTTACTCAAGTTCGACACGGTTATCATCCGTTACGGAGGGGAGATCGGGATTAAGGGCGGATGGACGAGGAGAGCCTACGAGACCCGTCTCAGAAGGAATATAAAGGAGGCTCTTCGCCGCAACCTCATCGAGTACGATGAGCTTAAAAGGAGGCCGGGACGGCTCTACCTGAAGGCCCA
>LUCD01000024.1 GCA_001593925.1 Candidatus Bathyarchaeota archaeon B26-1 | reverse complement strand
GGGCTGAGAAGCGAAGAGATGGTCTCTCTCAGACATCTAACAGACATCTGTTTTTGGAAGGGCCTAGTGGACAAGTACCCTCAACTCTTCAACGAAGACAACCTCGAGAACTTGAGGGTAATAGTGGATGGAGGCGAGGTCATATCCCATGTGGGTATGACGGAGCAGTGGGTCTCCATCTTCGGCTGTCTATTGCGCGTCGCCTGCGTCGGGGCGGTCTGCACCCACCCAAACTACAGGATGCGGGGGTTGGCTACAAGGCTCTTCAACGACGCCTGCGAGAAAGCCTATAACGATGGAGTAGACTTCATGCTCGTCTCGGGAATCCGCGGACTATACCTAAGAGCTGGCTGCAGACAGATCGTAGGTTGCGACTTCGAGGTGAGCGTTACGCCGGAGCACATCCAGCTTCTATCAGACCCAGCGATAACGGTTAAGCCTTGCAGCAGCAGGGACATCGAGGTGATGTCCGCCATATACCGTAGGGAGCCTGTGCGTTTCCTCAGGAGGCTGGAAGACTACCAGCGGGCCTTCGCATGCCGCCATGTGATGGATAAAGAATCGGAGTTTCTCCTGATCTTGAAGGATGGTTCTCCGCGGGCTTACGTGATCTTACCCTCTCCAAGCAAGAAATCTAAGGTTAGGATAGGCGAATACGCCGGGGAGCGGAGCAGTCTAGTTAACGCTTTAGGCTTGATCCTCCAGCGTTTCCCCAGCTTAGAAGAGATCGTCATCCACATACTCGGGTGTGATGCTCTCTTACAGTCTCTCATGGAGGAGAAGGGGCTCCAACTGAGACCGAGCAACTCCGCATGCACGGTTCGGATCATAAACTTCACCCAGCTGATGGAGAGGCTACGCCCATACTTTGAGGAGGTGATCGGCTACAAGGAGACGCGGAAGATCAGGTTCCTCGAGAAGGAAGGCCGCTTCATCGTCGAGTACGGTGCAGACAGAGTTGTGATACCCGGCAGGCCGGAGGCCGCCCAGCTCATCTTCGGCAGTAAGGACGCTCCGACGGAACTCTTGTCAGCCGGCGGTAAGGCGGGGAAGATTCTCCGGGAGGTCCTCCCAATCCCGCTTCCATGGTACGGGATCAACTTCGTCTAGGTAGGAGCACGGCTAAGCCTCCGGTTCCGTAAAAATATTTAGGCCGGTCGATCATCTTTTATCTCGTTTCTCTTGAAACCTCTCCGAGGCGGAGAATCTTTGAGCTTAAACATAGAGTTTGAGGTTCCCTCTTGGGATGAGATATACGATATGCTCTTGAGGTTGGCCGAGAGGATTCGGGGGGACAGGTTTCATCCAGACGTGATCGTCGGGGTTTCCCGTGGAGGCTGGCCTCCCGCAAGGGTGATGTCGGACCTTCTCGGGAACCCGGAGCTCGCCAACGTCAGGGTTGAGTTCTACGTCGGCGTGGCTGAGACGAAGGGTGAGCCCGTCATAACTCAGCCGCTCTCGGTTCCCGTAAAGGGTAGAAGGGTCCTCATAATGGATGACGTGGCTGACACTGGTAAGAGCCTCCGCCTCGTGAGAGACCACGTAGAGAAGAACGGCGCCACAGAGATCAAGCTAGCCACAATCTATTATAAGCCTTGGAGCGAAATCAAGCCGGACTACTACGTCAGGGAGACGGAGGCGTGGATAGTCTTCCCTTGGGAACGCAAAGAAACAGTTAGGAACATGGTTGAGAGGTGTAAGGTGAAAGGAATACCTCTCGAAGAGGTCAAGAGGAGACTGATCGAAGGAGGCTTCGACCAAAGATTACTGGAGAGGTTCATCAGGGAGGTCCTCGAAGAGGTCTAAGCCATGGAAGCGGAGATACTCAACAAATATGTCATAATAGCGGGATTCGAGGACACCAAGGTGAAGGATGTAGAGGCCCTCCTAAAAGAGATACAGAAGAAGACTGGTAACAGAGGTCACATCCAACTCCTGGACGCCGGGCTTATAGCCGGCTCCGAACACCTCTACTTCGCCGTGTTGAACGCGTTGAAAGCCTTCCAAGGAGGGTTCAACATCTCGAGAAACTTGGCGGTGGAGGTCCTCCTCTTCGCGTCGGCCCAGCATCAGATCGACAAGGCCATAAAGCTACTCGGGATAAAAGCCTGCCTCTCAGATGTGGCAGTTGTGGTGATCGCCGACAACCGTTCCGAAGCTGCGGAAATCCTTGAGGAAGCCTCGAGGATGCTCTCCGGTAAGAGGAGGGACGATGTACTAGAAATAGACGAGGGGAAGGCCGAAGCCATAAAGGAAGCCTTCGAGATAACGGACCTCGAGGTTGAGGCGGCCTCTAGAGGGGGTTCCACGGCGGAGACCTTGAAGAACCTCGTCATAGAGAGGATGGCTCTTCTCCCCGCGAGGAGGTGATCCAACCCTCCTTCAACGCCGCTCCTTAACCACGGAGAGGATGTCGTCAGGCTTAATCACGGAGATTCCCGTCAGGCCTCCCAGAACCTCGATGAGGATCACCTTGTCCGGGTTCTGGAGATCAACCTTCCTGTCCACGGACGCCGCAGCTGCCTCTATTATCTCCCTACTTGAAAGCTGCGTATGCCTCTTCTCCACGGTCACACGGAAAGTCTCGCCTTCAAGAATCTTCTTGGAGAGCTTCTCAACCGCCTTCCTGATCTCATCAAGCCTCGTCCGAACAACGGTCTCTACAGGGATCACCCTAGATATGTAACGGAACTCGTAAGGCCGCTCGGAGAGTATCCTCCTAAACCCCTCGATGACTTCGAAGGGGTTGAGCTTGGTCTTCACGGCGACTAAGCCTAGGACCCCGGTCTTCTCAACTAGGGACTCCCTGTCTCCAAGCTCGCCTAGAAGGAACCAAGCCTCGGAGCACGCCTCGTCCTCGTTCCCTCTAGAGGTCGTGATTAGGAGGTTGAAGTCGGTTAAAGGCATAACTCGCACCACCAAAACTCACATATACATTATCTAAAGGGTTTAGGATGACCTTTATACTTATCGGGTTGTCTCCTTCACCTTCTGAAGACGAGTCCCTCCTGTTCGGGGACGGGGTTCGGCGGCGGCTCACCCTTAAGGACGCTCCTTACGTTTATGACGTCCATCTCAGCCATTCTCCTCCTCGTCTCCTCGGCGGCCGAACCTATATGCGGCGTCAATATAACGTTCTCCAGCCTTATTAGAGGACTATCAAGCGGCAGAGGCTCCTTAACGAAGACGTCTAAGGCCGCCCCGGCTATCCAACCTTCCTCAAGAGCCCTGCATACGGCTTCTTCATCGACGACTGCTCCCCTAGAAGTGTTCACGAGGTAGGACGAACTCTTCATCTTCTTGAGTTCCCTCTCGCCTATGAGGCCCCTCGTAGCCTCCGTCAAGGGAACATGCACACTGATGAAGTCTGAGGTTCCGAGCAGGGAATCGAAGTCCACATAGATGGCTCCTAGGCTCTTCTCGAGGTTCTCCTTACGCAGAATGTCATAGTATATTATCTTCATGTTGAAGGCCTTAGCCCTCCGAGCTACGGCACTGCCTATGCGGCCTAACCCTATGATCCCGAGAACCTTCCCGGAGAGGTCTCTCCCCAAAGGGAACTTTGGGCTTCCAGGTTTTGCCCACTCGTTTCGGACGTAACGGTCGGCCTGCAGTATCCTTCTCGCCAAGCAGATGATCAATCCCATCGTTAGGTCGGCGACGGCGTCCGAGAGGGCGTTAGGCGTGTACGTTACGTAGATTCTCCTCTTGGTGCATTCTTCAACGTCGACGCTGTCGTAGCCGACGCCGAATCTGGCTACAACCTTGAGTTTCGGAGCGTTCTCTAGGAGCTCCCTGTCTATGGGAGTCACACCAGCAACCAGCGCATCGACGTCCCTAACAGCCTCTAGGAGTTCCCCTCGGCTCTTAAAGGGTCCAAAGACCACATCCGCCACATCGTTCAAGCTCATGAAAACGTCTCTAGGCCCGTCTACTAGAACGAGCACCTTGTACTTCATGCTCACACCAAACTTGCAACGACGCGGAGTAATAAAAAGTTAATCCTTGCGAACGATTTTTCAGGGTGGATGTGGTCAGCGCAGGCCAGTCGTCGACTGGAGCGTCATAGCCCGTTGAGGCTCTAAGCCGACGCCACACATCATCCCAATAAACCCATAACCCAAAATTTATTTATCTATTTTTCTGATATGAAACCCCTCTATCCTAAAAAGCATACACGAGGGAACGAACGATCCTTTTAGTTTCTCAGATCAGAAAGATGGCGAGATATGCATCGTTGTGTTGAAGAGGCTTGAACAGCCGTATCCCGACGCCTCATTAAGGTTAGACAGGGGCTTAGCTAAGCTGTTTATCGGCAAGTTTATATGTCACTTTTAGTATTACCTTCTCGGTGTTACCTTTGGGCAACCTCGTCACCGTCACAGCTAAGATTCCGGCTGATCTCAGGGATAGGCTCAGGGAGCTTGGGGTTAACATCAGCCAGCTCATACGTAGAGCTTTAGAGGCTGAGATTGAGCGTCGGGAAAAAGAAAGGCTCAGAAGAGAGGCTGAAGAGGCCGCCAAGATTCTCAGGAAGGTTCCACCTGACGAGCTAGTCGAATCCGTCCGTGCAGGCAGGGAGAGCCTTTGAGCCAACGCCTAATCTTCGATGCGAGCGGCATACTAAACCTTCTAAGGATTCTTGGAGGCAGAGCTCCAGATGTGCTCCGAAGAGGATCAACGATCACCCTAGCCTTCTATGAGGTTGGGAACGCCCTCTGGAGAGAGTGCTCTCTACTTGGGAGAATAACGAGCGAAGAGGCGTCCAAAACCATCAGAACAGTTTTCGGCCTCCTCCAAACCATGAACGTGGTCGAGTTGAAAAGTGAGAAGATCGGCGACTCAATCCTAAACTTGGCCATAAAGTTGGGTATCACATACTATGACGCGTCATACTTGGCTGAGGCCATCAGGACAGGCGGCGTGCTGGTCACAGACGACGAGAAGTTGTCTAAAGCCGCGGAGAGCATAGGGTTAAAGACCAAAACGAGCAGGGAGCTCATAGATCATCCTTAAAAAAGAGCCAGCTGGATAGGTATGACCCGCCTAGGCCGAGTTTATGGCCGCGTTGAATTCGACAGGCACCTACCTATACGTTGCGTGATGTAATCTTAATTGTACGGTTGTTTTGGCCCGGGAACTTAGTTTAAATGTCTAACCCTGAACAATTTAAGATGGAATCTATCCTAGAATGGGGGGATTGGCGATCAGGGTCGCGGTCTTAGACAAGGATCGATGTAGACCTAAACGTTGCGGTAGAGTATGCTACAGGTTCTGCCCGATGGTCAGGAGCGGGGTTGAAGCCATCCGCTTCGAGGGCGAGAAGCCCATAATCTCTGAAGTTCTATGCACCGGATGCGGCATCTGCGTCAAGAAGTGTCCTTTCAAGGCTATCTCAATAGTCAATCTCCCAGACGAACTCGAGGGCGAACATAGCCACAGATTCGGCCCAAACGCTTTCCAGCTCTTCCGTCTACCGACGCCGTCCCCCGGGGTGGTTCTAGGCCTGCTTGGCAAGAACGGGACTGGGAAGACCACAGCCCTGAAGATTCTCTCAGGAGAGTTGAAGCCGAATCTGGGAGACTACGCGAACCCCCCGACCTGGGACGAGATAATTGAACATTACCGAGGATCGACCCTCCAAGCGTACTTTCAAGGGATAGCCGAAGGAAGGCTCAAGGTTGCCCATAAGCCCCAGTACGTCGACAGGATTCCCCGGGTCATTGAGGGTGAGGTTGGGAGCCTCCTCGAAAGGATCGACGAGAGAGGTCGGCTCAGAGAGATTTCCAAACAGCTCCAGCTCGACGTGGTCTGGGACAGAACCCTTGATGTCTTGAGCGGAGGGGAGCTTCAGCGTGTCGCCATAGCCGCGTGCATCTGTAGAGACGCCGATGTCTACCTATTCGACGAGCCCTCTAGCTATCTGGATGTTGAACAGCGCATCAGAGCGGCTAAGGCGATAAGGAGCCTCAAAGAGGAAGGGAAGACCATTATCGTGGCTGAGCACGACTTGGCGGTCCTAGACTACCTCTCAGACCAGGTCTGCATCTTCTATGGAGAACCGGGGGTTTACGGCATAGTCTCCCACGTTCACGGAGTTAGGGTTGGCATAAACATATACTTGGACGGGTATATTCCCGACGAGAACGTTCGCTTCAGGAGGGAACCCATACTCTTCCACGTTAAGCCTCCAACCCCGGAGGTCACGGAGGGGGAACCCCTCATCACTTGGGGGAGGATGGAGAAGTCCTATGAGGGGTTTAGGCTGACAGTCGTGGGGGGCGAGGCTAGGAGAGGCCAAGTGATAGGAATTCTCGGTCCGAATGGGATTGGTAAGACGACGTTCGTCAAGCTCTTGGCTGGAATAGAGAAACCTGATGCTGGTGAGCCTCCAGTCGGGTCGAGCGGCTTAGAGGTGAGTTATAAGCCCCAATACATCTCAACAGACTTCGAGGGGACTGTGGAGGAACTCTTAAGAGCCATAACCAAGGAGGACTTCGCATCGAGCTGGTATAGAAGCGAGATTCTTCGCCCTCTCAACGTGGCTCCCCTACTAGATAGGAACGTAAAGGAGCTTAGCGGAGGGGAGCTTCAGCGTGTCGCCATAGCCGCGTGTCTCTCAAGGAGGGCTGACATATACCTCCTAGACGAGCCGAGCGCCTACTTGGACGTGGAGGAGCGCCTCTCCACGGCTAAGACGATAAGGCGGATCGTGGAGGAACGTGGCTCAGCGGCCTTCGTCGTAGAACACGACATTATAACCCAAGATTTCACAGCTGACCGACTTATGATCTTCACGGGGAGGCCTGGGGTTCACGGAAGAGCGAACGAACCGACGAACCTCCTAGAAGGAATGAACATCTTCCTCAAAGAGATGGGAATAACCTTCAGAAGAGACCCGAAGACGAAGAGGCCTAGAGTAAACAAGGAAGGCTCGAAGCTTGACAAACACCAGAAAGCAATAGGCCAATACTACTACATAGAAACGGAATGAGCCGTTCGCTCACATAATAACCGGACTAGCTTCGCTCTAAAAAGAAAAATTCTGGGAGGAGAATGGTGGTTTAGAGCTTTATCGGCTCTCCTTCGGGTTCTTCCTTCTTCTTCAACGTAACCTCTAAGACGCCGTTCTTATACGAGGCCTTCGCCTTCTTCGGTTCAACCTTGACCGGCAACTCAACCTTCTTGTAGTATTTGCGTTGCGGCACATCGACAGAGATCGTTAGGGTGTCCTCTGTGCAGTGTAGCTTAATGTCCTTCTTCTCGACGCCGGGCAGTTCAGCTATCACCTTAACCTCGCCGTCGGTGGTTATCACGTCCGTCAGCGGTTCTCTCTCCTCCATGATGTTGACTCTAGGCCTCCCGAAGCTGACGCCGGGCTTTATGTTGCCGAACTCCCTGATCTCAGGCCTCCCGTCCGGCCCGATCTTTATGCTGTAACCGTAGACGAAGGGCCCAAACTCACGCACCTTACTGCCGTCCGACAACACCTTTTCGCGGATGAGGTCTCTGGGGGTTCTCTCTGATAACTCTCTGAACTCCCTCTCTATCATCTCTTCCATCTCTCTGAATAGGTCTTCTATTTCTTTGAAGAATGGCCACTTTCTCCTCCACCCGAACCATCTATCCCATTCCGACAAGTCGATCACCTCCTTTCAAGTCTCTTCCATCTCTTCTAGGAGTTCCATTAACCGTCTCAAGGTGAGGCTCATCAGCATGAAGGCTCCCTGCCCAAACTCTGAACATCTGTATCTCCCTCTTCCAGTCTTCAGGAGAAGCCCGCTCTCGCTCAGTTTTCTCGCGTTCTCCCAGACGGTTTTGGGGTTCAATTCCAAGTCCCGCATGAGCCTACTGAAGCTCACTGTAAGATCGTCGTCCTCGATGAGCATCCTCATCATCCTCAGACGGGTTTCATGTGAGAGGGCGTCAAATATTTTTGAAAGCTTCTGGAAGTCCTCTTCGGCTTCCTTGAATTCGTCTCTCAGCAGTTTCTTCGGCCAGTCTACCGGGGAGAGCGGGACCTCAAAGATGACTTCGCCGTCTCGCAGTAATTGAAGTTTCAGAGTCACGGCGCTTCGCCTCCACGATAATATTACCGTTTAGTAATATATAAACGTCGCGCTAAACCATCCATCAAACATAACAAATGAACGGCTCCATTCTCAAACGAAGTCTACGTCGCACTTCTCTGAACCTCCGCGGAAGAAGCCTTCTTAACATAAAGAATTGCTGATGTTTCCTAGACTTTAGAGTATCCTCAACCCTTCACTGGAGGTTCTCCGCCAAAAGCCTCGCAAATCTCTCAAGCTTAGCCATCTCCTCCGGCTTCTGGAGTATCTCCCCCTTCTCTCGAGCGTAGATGCGCACCTTCCCAACTATCTCAGCCCCGTAGATTCTCATCCAAGAGAGGATTTCTTCGTGGCTCTCAAAGCCTGAGTCCGCGGCTACGCTGATTATTCCCACCTTCTTACCCAGAAGGCGTTTAGGGTCCGTGTAGAAGCCGTGGGTTCTATCTATAAAATCTTTCATTACCCCTGGTGGACTGCTCCAGAAGACGGGGGCTCCCACAACTATCATGTCTGCTTCCATTAGTTTTTCGAGTATGAGGTTGAAGTCATCGTCCCTTATAGCGCACTCTCCGATCCTCATACATTCCCTACAGCCTCTACAGTGTTTGATGTTGAAGTCGGCTACCCTGATGAAGACAGTTTCAACATCCCTGAGCCGGCTTATAATCTCCAAAACCTTCTTAACGGCTACGTCGGTGTTCCCATCCTTACGGGGGCTCCCCGAAATTCCTAAGACAAGAGTCTTCGAGCCCAACCTAACGATCCCCCAACATTATCGAAGGAAAGCGGGTGATAAATAAATCTTAGGCGCTGCCATGCTTTAAGAATTCTTGAAAAGCCAGCTTGAATCCTTTGGCGAAGAGTTTTTCTCCCTTCTGGATTGCACGTTTCACGTCCTCGATGCTAAGGAAGGCTCCCTCCTCGATCTCCTCCCGGTCAAGTCTAACCGGGCCGTCATAGCGACAGACGTAGAGAGCCGATATCTCCCTCTCGATCTCTGAGAAACACTTGAACTTACAGATCATCTTCAGCGGAACACCATCTATCCCGAGTTCCTCCTTAAGTTCTCTCCTCGCGGCCTCCTCGTAGGTCTCTCCATACTCTACGTGGCCGGTGGCCGAGCCCGTATAGTATCCGGGATACAAATCCTTCTTGGCTGAACGTTTCTGCAGGAAGAGTCTCCCCTCACTGTCGAGTAGGAAGACGTAGACCGACCTGTGGATCAACCTCTTGCTTGAGTGACACTCTTCTCTCGTCGCCTTCCCGACAACTCGGTCATCCTTATCCACGACGTAGAAGTATTCCGTCATCTCCGCAGCTCCAGCGCACTAGCCTAGAACCGGAAAAGGTTAATCTTGAAGATTTAACCTTTATGTTAGAGTTTTCGCGGAAGATGTAGAGTAGCATGGAGAGACCTGATCTCAACGTGGAAGACCTGCTTAGCCTTTACGAGGAGAGGAGAGAAGAGATAAACCGTAGAATAGAAGAGTTCAAGGACTTTATGAACCGTTCTGACGAAGAGGTCTTCGCCGAACTCTGCTTCTGCCTCTGCACTCCCCAGTCGAAGGCCGTACTCTGCTGGAACGCCGTCTCAAGGCTTATGGAGAACCGCCTCCTATACGATGGGTCTCCAGAGGAGATAACACCATACTTGAAGGGTGTAAGGTTTAGGAGGAAGAAGGCCTCATACATAGTTTTGGCGCGGAGACTCTTCAAAGAAGGAGACCGTTTGAAGATCAAGGATAGAATTCTCACCTTCAACGATCCCTTAAGGATACGTGAATGGCTGGTGAGGAATGTGAAGGGGGTTGGAATGAAGGAGGCAAGCCACTTCTTGAGGAACATCGGGCTTGGCCTCAACCTAGCCGTTCTAGACAGACACATCCTTAAGAACCTGAAGAGGCTTGGAGTGATAGATGATATTCCTAAGACGTTACCAAAGAGAACCTACGAGGAAATCGAGAGAGATATGAAGGTCTTCTCTAAGAAGATTGGAATCCCGATGGCGGAGCTCGACCTCTTACTCTGGTCCTTGGAGGCAGGTCACGTCTTCAAATGACCGTTAAGACATCGATCTTAAGGATTCTTTCTCAACCATTCTTTTGGCATGCTCTATAATTCTTTGGATAGTCTTCTCCGGGATTCCCGTCTTGGCCGAGAGGACTCTAGGAGAGGCCTTAACGAGGTCCTCAACGGTCTCTATACCTGCCGCCCTAAGTCTCTTAGCCCTCCTAGACCCAACCCCTCTTATGTCCGTCAGTGCAAGGCTTATAGGAGCCTCCTCCAAGACAAGTTTGCCCTCCGAAATCTCTTCCTCCTCCTTTCCCCAATTAGCAGAGTATCCCCCAAGGTAAGTTCCGACGAGAACCCCCAAGAGAGGTAGAAACACTGATATGCGCAACCCTCGCTCCATCTCTAAATAGTACGTGACCCTGTAACCCAAGAAGAAGAACATCGATGCTAACAGCACGGTGCATCCCAGCAGAGCGGAGAAGACTAAGACGATCCGCAACTTCTCATCCTTAACCTTGTATCCTATATACAGTCCGCCGATGAACCCTCCTGGGATGTAGGTTCCTCCGATCATGATCAGAGTAGTCGCTAGGAGAGCCTCACCATAGACGCGTACTCCAAGACAATCAAAGTTTTTCAGTATCATGTAGATCGCTCCGAGGAGGATTATGCGTAGAACAAAGGCTATGAGGGAGATTATCAACCCTCCAAGAGCCATGTATTTCAATACTGAAGCCTTTTCGGATAGGTACTCTCTAACCGTCTCCATCCTTACTTCCACTCATCTTGAGGGTGTTCAACAAATGCTCGAATATTCTCTGAATGTGAAGTTGACTCCACTCTTCCTCTACGCCGTAGAAGATCAGATAGTATGTTTTCTCTCCTTGGGATGTTCCCTGCGTCCACGACAGGAACATGACTGTCAAGTTGTGTAGGTCTCCGTCATTATCCACGTATCCGTCTCTAAACGTTATGAGTAGGTAGGTGGCCTCGACTCCAGAGATGTTTAATGTTCCCCTCTCTGTTAGGTTCATGGTTACGTGCTCATTCCTTCTTTTGATATCGTTGTAAGTTCTCTCAGCCTCAAAGAGAAGGGCTTGTGAGGTGTTAGCCAACCCATGCCTCTCCATGTAAAACTCCGTAAACCTTTCGTCGTAGACTACGAATAGTATGCTAACCCACCGCTTGTGAGTTGCTGGCGGATACACAGCTATGTAATATACCTCACCGCTCTCGTTACTGAACTCCTGAGTAAAGACCGACCAGTTCTTAGGGAACTCAAACTCCAACTCTCTTGTAACGAGATAAAAATATTCTCCGCGACTATGCTTCACGATTGCAAACTGGAAGAGCGCATAGCCCGCGATGCCTAGAGATATGACAAGCGTCAAGAATACGAGAACCGGTAAGCGTTTAACTGGTTCAAGCCTCTTCAAGCCTACTCGAGACCAATAGTTATAGAAGTCGGTATAAATGTGTTGTTATAAAGCCGAAGTAATGCTCTCTCTAGCTCTCAGCGGGTTCTCAACCAACCGAGGCGTTCTAGTGACCCACTCCTTATTTAGGCAAAGGGCAACATATCCCTTGAGATGATCCGCATCCTTCAAGGCGTAGACATCTAAACCAGCCTTGTACAAGGTTTCAAGGAATACCTCTGGAGAGTAGGTCTTCTTCAACCCCGTTATGACTATCGCGGCGTCCGGTTTGGATACCCTTCTGATCTCCTTCAAGGTCGCCTCAGGGTTAGGAACGTTCTGTATCAGGGTTACTGCGAAGACATTGTCGAACGTCCGGTCTGGGAATGGCATGTAATCCACGTCGGCCCGAACGAGGTTAACCTTGTCAGAAAAGCTCGGCCTCTTTAAAGCCTGTCTTAGAGCCTCCAAGGATATGTCCACGCCAACTATCACGGTGGTTGAGCCTCTCAAGTGATCAAGAAGGATTCCTGTCCCACATCCTGCATCCAAGATTAGGCTGTCCCTCTCTAAATGTAGAGACTCTAAGGCGGCTCTGATCTTGGCGTCTTGCTCCTCTCTGTACTGTAAGTCGTAGATGGCCGCCACCCTATCATAGTGGCGCATAACTCTACGTTTCTTCTCCCAAACACCCTTGGTGTCCATCCAGATTTTATCTTTTTATCGGCTCCTCCATATAAAAAGGGTGCTAGGTTAATACCCTTTAAGGGAGCTCGACCCGTTTAACTCTCTACTTGGTAGTGGAGGTCGCTGGAACCGTCATGTTTCAAAGTTTCTCGATAAGTCTTAAGAGTCTCTCGAGGTCGCTTCTTTTGATGCCGAACTCTTCTCGGTATGGGCAGAGCTCGTCTAGAACGGGCTTCTTCAAAGAGTCGTCGAAGACGAGAGGGTAGAGCCTGCATCCTTCAGGTCTGAAAGCATAGATTTTGCATCCCTCATCTGTTAGGAAAACGCATCTTCCAAACTTGTTTTTCAACCTGAATTTTTCGCCGTCTCTGACTGAGAACTCTTCAGCCTTGTATCCTAAGCCTGAGATTCTCCTTATATCCTCCTCTGTGAGAGGCATCTCGGTTTCTATGCAACATTTCACGCACCTATGCCTCACGCATGGTTCCCCGCTTTCAAGGGAGCTCTTCATAGACGCGGTTCACCCTTGTTTCGTGTTCTTCTAGCCTCCTTAACTATCCTGACCCTCCTGCAAAATGCGCATATCTGAGAAGAAGAGGGGTAACCGCACACCTCGCACTTCCTTAGCTTCGGCTTCTCAACGTGCCCTTCGAGAATCGGGATCAGCTTTAAGAAAGTTCTCAACATTTGGTATTTGAAGTTAGGGTTGTCCTTAGAGAGGTACTCCAGAGTTTCCCTGTTCCTTCTAAGCCTCCCTACATGAGCGTGCGGGCAGTTCTCTTCTCGAAACGGAATCTCAGAGTATAGGCAGTAAAGGAGGTCCTCGTCTTCGGGTGTCTTTATGAGAGGCTTGACTTTGAATGTCTGATTTGGCATTAAAGGCTCCAAGACGGGCTTCAACCTCACGAGTTGAGACCAATTTCTATTGAAGAAGTTGTTGAGCATCATGGAGACTACGTCGTCTAAGTTGTGGCCGGTAGCCAAAACCCTCGTTTTAGCCCTTCCAGCCAAGACTTCAAAGAGGTGTCGTTTTATCGTTCCGCAGGCGGAACAGACCTTACGTCTGTATAAGGTGTCCTTAAAATCATCTATCGAGAACCCGAGTTCCCTTTGGAGGTCGAAGACCTCAAGTTCAACGTCTAACATCTCTACGAGCTCCTCAACCTTCTCCCTGCAATGTTCAGAGTAACCTCTTATTCCTAAATCGACATGTAGGGCGACGAACTCAGCAGCTGGGAAAGCCTCTTTAAGCCCGTGGAGAAGCGCCATACTGTCTTTGCCTCCGGAGACGGCGACGCCTACACGGTCGTCTGACCTAAACATCTTGAAGTCTTCAACTGTACGCCTAATTCTATTCGTATAAAAATCCTTGAAGCATCGAGCACATAACCTGAGTTTAGCGTACGGTAAGTTGACCTCAGCCGCGGCGGAACGGCATCTACTGCAAGTGGCTGGCATATCAACAGGGATGAAGAGCAGACGAGTTATAAACTTAGCGGGATACTCTCGAGCCTCCTAAACTTAGATACATAACTTTCTCAGACAAGGTTTTGACGCCAAGATGTTGCGACGTATCCTTTAGATGTACTTGCCATACTTTCTCGCCTCGTCAACCATCGCGTAAACGTTTTCAACCTTACAATTTGCATGTATCGAGTTGCTAGACGCTAGTACGTAGCCTCCTCCCTCCGAGGCGGCGTCTATACATCTTCTTACATCTCTTCTTACGTCCTCCTCTGTTCCGAAAGGCAGAACATATTTACAATCGACATTTCCGAGAATGCATATTCTCCCCCCATACTTGATCTTCGCCTCCTTTAGGTCCATAACTTTAGGCTCGAAGGGGTGGAACCCCTTTATCCCGGCGTCTATCATGTCCTCCATTATCGGCTCGACGTTTCCGTCTGAATGCTTCAAGACTGGAACTCCCATGCGATCAGCCAGCTCTATCATCTTCCTCATGTTTGGAAGCTCAAACTCTCTGAACTGCGACGGGCTCATGAAGGTTGAGTGGCAGTC